>JANYFP010000512.1 GCA_025362555.1 Verrucomicrobiota bacterium | reverse complement strand
GCAGGGCTTCCTCCGTGCTTCCGACGACGCGCAATTCGGGCAGTGGCACGATGAAAGTTCCTCCTTGGTCGAGATAGACTTGGTTGCGGGCGATGATCATGTCAGCGAACCGCCACGCCAGGATCAGCACATAGTCGGGCTTGTGTTTTGTCAGAGCGGACGAGGCGACAATCGGGATGTGATCGCCCGGACTGTAGCGATTCTGGCGCACGGGATTGTCGTCGACGATGAAGTCCATGACCTGACCGAGACCGAAGTGATAGGTCAAAACCGTACCAGTGGCGGAGGCGCCGTAGCCTGCGATGGTTTTTCCCTCGGATTTTGCCTTGGCGATAAATTCAGCGAGCGCAGCTTTGGCCGCGTTGATGCGGTTGCCCCACGCCTGGTAGGTCTCGAGACGGTAGAGGCCGAACTCATTTTCGAGACGCAGCAGTCGCGCGACATCGGGAGACTCTGCGCGAGGGCCGCCGGCTAATTGCGCGTAGCAACGAATCGTTCCACCTTTGCTGGCCGTGCGTTCGACGTCGAAAAGTTGAAGACCGTGGCGCTTGAGAAAAAGCTGGAGCGGTTTCACCGAGTGGTGGCTCAAGTGTTCGTGGTAGATGAAGTCGAACACCATGTTCTCGATCATATCGAGGAGGTAGGACACTTCGAAAACAAAAACGCCACCGGGCGCGAGCAGACTGCGGATGCCGTCGGCCATATCACCCAATGTATCGGAGTGCGCGAAAACATTGTTGGCCGTCACCAGATCGAATGTGCCACGCGTGCGGCGAAGTTCTGCGCCGACTTGGCTGTTGAAAAAACTGGGGAGCGTTTCGATCCCGGCCGCGGTGGCGGAGGCGGCGACCTCTTTCGCCGGGTCAACGCCGAGTACGTTGAGGCCTTTGGCTTTCAGGAATGAAAGGAGCGTCCCGTCGTTACTCCCGATGTCGAGGGCGCGAGCGCCGGCACTGGGTGTCAGTTTCGCAACCACATGGTTTGCGTAGTCGCGGAAATAGCTGACTAGCCCCGGTGAACTTGCGGTGGTGTAGATGTAGTCACCGAAGAGTAGTTTCGGTGAAACGACGTCGAGGAGCTGCCCATGGCCGCATTCTTCGCACAGATAAAGATCGATGGGGAAGACCGGTTGTACGACGGAGCGTTTGGCCTCAGGAATGAAAGCGTCGACGGGCGGGCAATCGGTGAGCTTGAGCGCAAGCGGGACCTTCGGGCTGTCGCAGAGGCGGCAGGTGTGGCGGTGATAGACGAGGGATTCCATAGTAAGTGGGGAAATTATTTCTTGGTGGAACGGGACGCGGTGCCGATGGGAACCAATTCGCGGGCGAGCGCCTCCTGAAAAACCAGCGAAAGACCGCCGTCAACGACGAGGTCCTGGCCAGTAATGAAGGAGGAACGTGTACTCGCGAGGAACGTGACGGCATCGGTTACTTCGTCCGCCGTGCCAATCCGGCCCAGCGGAATAATCCGTTGATAGAGTGCGACGAGCTTGCGGTTGGAGAGCACCACCTCGCGTGATTCTTCCTTGAGAAAAGTGCCGGGCGAAACGCTGTTCACCCGAATGCCACGGGCGCCGAGGGCAACCGCGTAGTAGCGCACGATCTGGTTCAGACCGGCCTTGGCAACGTGGTAGCCCAGCGGGAGATGTTTGGATATAAGCGAAGCGTTGACGGAGCTGACGATCACAATCGCGGCGTTACGCAGGTTGAATTGCCCGACGAGGATCTCGATTAGCGAGCGAGTACCGGTGAGGCTCGTCTCAATTTCGCCATGCCACGCTTCACTGGTGCCGCGGAAACGCTGAAAAAAGGCTATGGAGTCGAGCGCGCCGCGAGCCTCATTGATCGACGTGAGGGCTTGCGCAAGCGAGGCGTGGTTGCCGAGATCGGCTTGCCAGTAACGGACGTTGCGCAGCTTTTGTTTCGTCTGCGCGGGAGGATTTCTGGCGAGCACTGAAACGCGATAGCCATCGGCAACCAGACGGCGCACGGCCAGACGGCCGGCGCCACGAGTACCGCCTACCACGAGGGCGTGCGGTTTGCTCCGAGGTTGACGCGACTGGACCATGATTATTTGGCCGCAACCAAAGTGCGCTGATCGGCTGCGTCACGCAGGGTATTCATGAAATTGGCCACGGCGGGCAGATCGGTTTCGGCTGGAGCCCAGTCGGCCCAGACCGTGTCTTCACGGCGGAAAGGGCCGGGGGTGGCCTCGTGAATCACGAGACGCTCCGAGCGCATGATGATCGTGTGATAAACGAACGCCGGCACGCGGATGTAGAACTGGCGGCCGGTACCTTCCGCTCCGAGCGGTATGATTTCGGTGATCTTGCCCTGTTCATCAAAGAAAATGAAGTCGGCTTCGCCTTCGAGGATGTGGAGGGACTCATCCTTGTTCAGGTGCTTGTTCGGCTTCACATAAGTCATGTCCATGTAGACGACGAACATTTCATGGAGGGTGTTCTCGAGCTCGCGATGGGTGCAAAGGCGCACGCGTTTGCGCGCGGTGGTCTGCACGGTCTGTTTCAGAAATTCAATTTCTTTGCGACCGATGCTGACGACCGGTTGATCGGCGACGAAGACCTCCTCGCCGGTGCGTTTCATCTGGAGCATTGGACGTTCAGCGCGGGGAGTCTGGCGCAACTTATCGAGGAATTTGGCGACGGCGGCTTGATTGGCATCTTCGGGCGACCAGGCGGAAAAGACAGTGTCTTCGCGTTTAAATGGTCCGGGCGTGGTTTCGTGGATCGCGATGTCATCCGAGCGAATCAGCAGCGCGTGCTCCGTCGAAGCTGGAATGCGGCAGTAGAACTGGTAGGGGGAACCGTAGGATCCGAGGGAAACTACATCGGTGACGGTGCCATCCGGACCGAAAAAGAAGTAGTCGGCCTCGCCCTCGAGCAAGTGGAGTGATTCGTCTTTGCCCACGTGGAGGCTGGGGCGCACGTAGTTCGTCCCGGTGAAGGCGATAAACATTTCATGCATCCGGTCATCGTTGGACTTGTGCATGCAAGCGCGCACGCGCCCCTTGGGAGACTGTTCAAGATGTTGCCGGAGAAAAGCGGTGTGATCGCTGCCGACGCTGGGGAACGTTTCCTCGGTGATGAAAACCTCGGGATTGATGAAGCGTAGTTTGTGCATGGTGGAAAGAATCCGATGAATGGTGGGATTGGGAAAAGTTGACGGTTGAGGGCTCAGGCGCGGCGGTCGGAACCGATGGCGAAAAGATAGTGGGCCATTTTGTGATAGCCGGTGTGTACGACCTCGTCGTTCATCGAGAAGAGAAATACGTTGTGAAAATAGCGGGCCATCAGGCCGCGGAAATCGTCGCCGGACTTACAGTTGACGTGACCGGCTTTGCTGCCGGGTGACGCGTAAGTCTGAGACTCCAACGACGGTGAGCCCAAAATACAAATGCCGTGAGGGCCGAGTGATTTCACCATATTGCCGACGAAGCGATCCTCGTCTTCGGCGTGTATGTGTTCGATGACATCCACGGCATAAACGCCGTCGAAGGCGCCGCTGACCGGGCCGCTCAGCATGTCGTGGGTGAAACAGTCGAATGGCCAGGTCGGGTCCATCCGGCGGTTCACATCTTCCACAAACACCGGATCGAAATCAGTCGCGGTGAGCGCCTTGACCTCCTGCCGCACGACCCGGGTGCCGAACGCATCGGCGCAGCCAACTTCCAGCACGCGGTTCATGCCGGAAAACATTTTTGAGACAAACTTGTAGCGGGCGAGGACGAAGCCGAGTCGGCGCGGATCGTCGTGCCAGACCTGATTGCTCATCAGGCCGAACTCGCTGCGGCGTTGTTCCGCCAGCTCAAGGCAACGGTCGTATTGGGGTTCTTTGGTATGCGTGATCATAGTGGCAGGATTGGCTTATTCGAAATAGATGAACTCATAGTCGCCGTGGTAACCGAAGTGACGGTAGAGCCAGATCCACTCGTCTGTATCGAAAAACGATTCACAGGTGAGGGCCCAGCATTGGAGATTGAAAAGCTCCTGTTCGGATCGATAGCTCTCGAGGAGCAGGTAACCCTGGCGGCCAACGCGGTTCATTTCACCGAGCGCAAGTTGGAGCTCGGGAAGGCGGAGATTGTGCAGAGCGTTCAAGCTGATCACGAGGTCGAATCGTCCGTCCGCAAACGGCAGTGGCTTGCGCGCATCGTGCACGTGCAGGTCGGCCTTCAGTTCCGGATGCCGCCCGTCGAGTCCGGGTTGGGAAATATCGATGCCGACCAATTCGAGTCCGGGTTCGATGCACTGCATTTCGTATAGCAAAAATCCTTTGCCGCAGCCAAGATCGAGAACGCGGGAGCCGGCCTTGAGTCCGTACGTCGCGATGAGCGCACGCGCAACCGGAGCCCAGCGGCCGGGCAGATATTTGTAGCCACCGTAGCCGTAGCGGCGGTCACCGTCCCAATAGTCTGGGCCATATTCCTTGGCTTTGAGCATGCACGCCACTTTGTCATCACACATCCGCTCGATGTATTTCCGAGCCGTAGCCTGATGAAGCGGAGTGACGAAGTTGCGGAGTGTGCCCATGGAATTTGACGCGAAATAGATTTAGGACGCGAGGGCGAGTGGCGGATGAAGCGCGGCGGCGGCCTTGGCGAGCTGCGTCGTTTTGCGCGCAACGAGGTCGGCGGTGCCGGCGAAGCGGCGGCGCCGATTGCCCGCGGGAAGAAACTCATTCAGCATAATCGTGCACCACTTGAGTTGATAAATCGGAAGCAAGAGGCGGCAGCGGGCGGCGAGGACTTCGGATGAGGCACAGCCCAGAGCGGCGGCGACGCGATCAACAAAGTTATCGTAGCAGTCGATGGGTGCGGGAATGGCTGGCTGGCAGAAAAAATCGCAGACGAGTTTCGCGGGATCATCCCAACCCGCGTACTCGAAATCAAAAAATACGAGCGAGCCATCGGACCGGCGCAGCGTGTTGTGGAAACCGAAGTCAGACGGCGAAACACAGCGCGGCAGGGGGGCGGAGTCGGCGTGTTTGTCGGAGAGGGCGGCGAGCAGGGAAGGGTGATGGAGTGCGTCCTGCCACGCGGGCAAGAGCGTATCGCTGACGAAAGAACGGGCCGCAGCGTCGATCGGGTCGGTGCCGGAAATGGCGGTGAGGCGATCCATCCGGCTTTGCACGGTAGCTAGGTGCTCCGTCAAAGTGTGGCAGGTCTCCGCGGCAGGGCGGACTGCATCGACGCGGGCACGAGTGCGTGCGGCGTTGAGTTGAGCAAAGAAATCAAGTGCAGCCGTGACGTCGTCTGCGGTCGCTTGCTCCAACCGGGTGCCTTCGATCAGAGCGAAGGCGGCGAGGCGATCGGTCTCATCCCACGCGAGTGGTTCCGGGATGCAGCGCACCCGGGCGGTTTCCCAGGCAAAAGTATAAAATGAATGCTCGGAGAGGTAGCGGTCGCGGGTGTCGTTGGCGGGCGTGAAATATTGTTTCACGATGTAGTCGTGGCCACTGACCGTGCGCGCGCGGTGCACGCGATTGTTGGCACCACCGGTGAGCGGTTCCAAGGAGTGGGGCGACTCGCCGGAGAAGAGCTTGAGCAGACGCGTGAGAGCGGCGGGTTGCAAAGCTCCGTCCGCGATATCGGTCGCCGCAGGGGAAAAATTGATCAGCTGACCCTGGAGGTCGGCCCAGGTGGAGAAAGCGGAGACGCCAGCGACACTTGGGGCCGTCGTCGCAGGTGAGAAAAGCAACCGCGCCGTATGGGCGGGGAAAGCCGGATCGTTTAGGATTTCGGGCAGATCATCGATAAAATGAGTGCACTCGCACGTGGCGATGCGGGCGAGCTTCGCGGATTTGGTGAGCTCAAAAAAGATTTGCTCAGGGCGCAGGCCGGCCCCGTCGGGTGAGAGAAAACCCTGGCGCTTGAGCCAGTCTTGGGCGGCGGCGTGAAGATCGTAAGGTTCGCCAATGAAGGGGTGGCGGGTTTTGTGGCTGACGATGCAGACGGCAATGCCGTGTTCGCGGCACGCCCGGAAAAACTCGCGGACGCCGGGAAAGGGATCGGCTTCGGCCATGCGCGGGCCGTAGACGTAGCCTTGCAAGGCGGTCCATTCGGGCTCGCGGCCGGCGGCCCGGAGAGTGTCGCGCACCGAGTTTTTAGTCGCGGCAACACTGGTGGGCACGAGCCCGCGCTCCACCGCGACGCGATGGAAAAGCGCGTCGTAACAGACGATGGTGTTGTCGAAATCTACGCCAATAATCATGGGGAACAGGCGACGGTCAGATTGCGGCGGAGCGAGTTGGCGATCGCGTCGGCCGTGAGGCCAAAGTGAGCACGGGCTTCGTCTTGATCGCCGATATCGTGATAAAAAGTGTCGGGCGTCCCGAACCGGACCAGACGAGCTTCGGGGTGCGGGTGATCGGCCAGCCACTCGGCGACGGCGCTGCCAAAACCGCCGAGCACGCTGTGCTCTTCGACGCTGGCGACTAGGGTGTGCTCAGCGAAAACACGGCGAAGCGCGGCTTCGTCGAGCGGTTTGACGGTGGGGAAACTGATGACTTCGGCCGTGATGCCTTCCGCCGCGAGTTGGTCGGCGGCTTGCAACACGATCGGGAGGAGGACGCCGTTGGCGAGCAAGCAAAGATCTTTGCCGGCGCGCATGGGAATGGACTGGCCAAGCGAGAGTCCGGCGGGCGGAGCAGAGTGCACGACTGGTTCACCTTTCTTACCGATGCGCATGTAGGTGGGTTGGTCCTGCTGGAAAGTGGCGCGGAGCAGAGCGCGCACTTCCATCGCGTCGGCTGGCGTGAGGACGTTCATCTCGGGCAAAAGCCGGAGCATGCCGACTTCCTCGCAGGAATGGTGCGTACCGCCGAGCGATGCGTAGGCCAGACCCGCGCCGGTGCCGACGATGGTGACGGGCAGACGGTGATAACAAAGGTCCACTCGAATTTGCTCGATGCAGCGGTAGGTGACGAAAGGTGCGATGGTGTAGCACACGGGACGCAGTCCGCACATGGCGAGACCGGCCGCGACTCCGATCATGTTGGCTTCGGCAACTCCGCAGTTGTAGAAACGATCGGGGCAGCGGGCCTTGAAATCGTCGAAGAGTCGGTTTCCGATATCGCCGGAAAGAAGCACGATGCGTTCATCGGCGATGGCCAATTCGGTGATGGCTTTGGCAAAGGCGTTTCTCATGGCGTGGCGAGGAGTTGGGCGGCGTGTTCGACTTCCGCGGCATCGGGAATGCGATAGTGCCAGTTGTTATCGTCCTCCATGAAGGAGACGCCCTTGCCCTTGACCGTGTGCGCGATGATGGCGCGCGGTCGGCCCGTGGCTTCTCCGCGAGGAGCGATGGCGGCGGCGAGGGCGGAAATATCGTGGCCGTCAACTTCGGTGGCATCCCAGCCGAAGGCGCTCCACTTGTCGTGGAGCGAAGCGAGGGCCAGCACTTCGTCGCTGCGACCGGTGGCCTGCCATTTGTTGTAGTCGATGACGACGGTGAGACGACCGAGAGATTTTCCAGCGGCAAACATCGCGGCTTCCCAGACGGAGCCTTCGTTGCATTCGCCGTCGCTCATGACGACGAGGGTGCGGTAGTCGAGATTTTGAATGCGTCCCGCCAGTGCGAGGCCGCAACCGACCGGCAGACCGTGTCCGAGCGAGCCCGTGGCGAGTTCCACCCCGGGGGCGCAATTTGGCGCGGGCTGTTCGGCGAGTTTGCCGCCATGCACCGCGAACGTATCGAGCCACGCCTCGGGAAAAAATCCGCGAGCGGCGAGGCAGGTGTAGAGGGCGGGAGCGGCGTGCCCTTTGCTCAGGATGAAGCGATCGCGGTTCGCCGCAGAGGCTGCGGCAGGATCGATGCGCAGGGTGAGCCAGTAGGCGGCGACGAGAATATCGATGCAGGAAAGCGATGAACCCAGATGCGGAGCGCCGGAAGCGTGCGACATTTGCACGATTTGGTAACGGAGATTCCGTGCGACTTCGGCAAGATCGGTGTGCGCCGCGCCAAACGGCACCTGGGCGGGACGGCGTTGTTGGGGAAGCGTTTTCACGAGCTGAAAAGAGGGAAGTGAATCATGGCGTGAATGATTTCGCCGGAACGCAGACGGGCGATGGCGTCGTTGACGTTGGCGAGTGGCAGGCGATCCGTGATGAAGCCGGAGGGATCGAAGCGACCCGCGCGGAGCATGCGGACGAGGCGCGGAATATCGTCGGCCGGCTGACTGCCGCCGCCGTGGGAACCAGTGAGAATTTTGCCAAAATGGAGCGGCAAGGTGTTGAGCGAAATTTTTTGGTCGTGGGCCATGACGCCGAAAATCACGCAGCGACCCGTCGGAGCGGTGAGTGCGAAGGCCTGTTCGATTACGGCTGGCAAGCCGGTGCCATCGATGACAACCTCAGCCGGACCATTGAGCAGCGTCTGCACCGCCGTGCGGAAATTCGTGGAGGAAGAATTGATCGTATGCGTGGCTCCGTACGCGCGAGCCTTGGCGAGTTTGTGATCGTGGAGGTCGACGGCGATGACGGGATAGGCACCGGCGAGATGAGCTCCGAGCACGGCGCCGAGGCCAATGCCGCCGCAGCCGATGACGACGACCGATTCACCGATGCGGACCTTGGCGTCGTGAGTAATTACGCCGAAGCCGGTGGTGAGCGTGTCGGCGAGCAGAGCGCAGAGTTCAAAATTGAGATCAGCCGGAACCGGCGTGAGGCGATTTTCCGAGACGACGCTGAATTGTTGAAAGGTCGTGATGTTGCCGGCGTTGACCTTGGAGCCGTCGGCGCGGAGGTAGGTGCTGCCGCCGGCTTCAATGCCGCGACCGGGGCGCCAGTGAATGACGACGCGATCACCGACCTTGACGTGGCGAACTTCCGGACCGGTTTCGCGGACGATGCCGCCGGCCTCATGGCCGAGCAAGTGGGGTAAATATTTATCGGGGCCTTTCGAGCCTTGAATTTCGCCGATCTGTGATCCGCAGATCCGGGTCGCGGCAATCTCGACCAGCACCTGGCCATGACGGAGCGCAGGAATTTCCAGCTCCGCAATTTCCAGCGGGCGGCGTTGTTCGACTAAGATGGCAGCGAGAGTCTTCATGACCGCGGGCAGCGCTGGAGACTAGGCGCAGAGGGCAAGCTGCTTCATCGTCTTAATGTTGTAGCAGTTTTCCTCGTCACGAAGACGACCTTCGCGGAAGTTTGTGATGACATCGGTGATGCCATCCTCGACGGTGAACTTCTGAGTGAATCCGGTGGCGAGGAGTTTTTTCGCCGAGAGGCGATAGGAGCGCGGGTCGTTGGAGGGCGTGACGACGATTTCCACGCCGAGGCGTTTTTGAACGCGTTGGGCGATTTCGAGGATCGAAATATTTTCGAAGCCGGCGTTGAAAATTCCGGGATGAGCCAGGCCGCAACCGAGGAAATGGTGATACACGCGAATCATGTCGCGGATATGAATGTTAGGCCGGGTCTGGTCGCCGCCGAAGACCGTGATTTTATTTTTGGTGAGGGCGGACATGGTCAGCACGTTCACCGAGAGATCGAGCCGCATCCGGGGCGAGTAACCGCAAACGGTGGCAGGACGCACGATGTTAACGCAGATGCGATCGGCATAACTGAGCAGCACGCGCTCGCTGATCATCTTCGTCTTGTTATAGTCGGAAATAGGGACGAGGGAGAGATCCTCGGTGACTTCGGCTTCGTCTTTCACGCCGTAGACACTGCCGGAGCTGGCGTAGATGAATTGCGGCACCTTGTGGGCAATGGCGCGCTCGACGAGCAACATGGTGGCGAGGGCGTTGACCTCCCAGTTTAATTTGGAGTCGAGATCGGCGCACGGGTCGTTGGCGACGTTGGCGAGATGCATGATCACATCCATGCCGGTCATGGGGATCTGCTCGGCGTCGCGAATGTCCCCCTTGATAATCGTCAGCCGGGGATGCGCGGGCAGAAAGTTGCCGAACCATTGGAGGTCGACAACTGTGACGGTGTGTCCGGCCTCGAGCAGACTGAGAGTGAGTGGAGTGCCGACATAGCCGCAGCCGCCGGTGAGTAGGATTTTCATGATGGTGGGAGAGAATAGAGGTTAAAACGCGAGCATCGAGACGCCGCCCTTGAGCAGGCAGGCTTTGCTGATGGGCTCGGCGTTGCCGACAATCTTGACGGCTTGTGCACCCGCTAACTGGCCCATAAATGTCGCGACGTTGAGTGGGACGTGGCTGGTGGCGGCGAGACTGGCGACGGCACAAAACGCGTCACCGGCACCGACGGCGTCAACCACCACATTATCGAGTGGTGGGCAGGACGTGATGTCTTTTACGCAATTGCGCCCGAGGGTTTGGTGGGCGCCACGGGTCAGCCACGCGTAGCTGCTGCCGAGATGTTGGGCAAGCTTGGTGAGCTCGTGACCGAAATCGATTTCCCGGCGGCCGACCGCGAGGTGCAATTCAGTCTGGTCGAGAGTAAAAACATCGGCGCGGCGGTAGCGGCGGTTGATGATGTTAAAGCCGTGATTGTTGCTATTCGTCTGGCAGTTGACGGCGAGGTAGGGCGCCTTGTCCTGCACGAATTCACGGACGATGTCCTCCATTACGCCGTGGCCGAAGTCCATGACGAGCACGAGATCGTAGTCGGCGATTTGGCCGGCGATGCGTTCGACCAATGCGCGTTGCAGGGCTTCGCCCGGCATGCGTTTGTTGATATAGTTGACCGAAAATAATTTCGCCAGCTCCTTGCCTTCGACCCGGGGTTCAACGAATCGCTGTTTGACGACGGTGATAAATTCTGGCGAACGCACAATGTTGTCGGACGACGGCTCGATGAATCCACGCAACGTGTCTTCGAGCCAGGGCTCGGTGCCGGCGAGCCCGATCAATTTTACCTGTGACGTGAATTGGCGCAGGTGCCGGTAGACCGCCAGGGCCCCGCCGGCCTGCATTTCCTCGGCGACAAACCGGCCGGAAAGAATTCTATTTTTTGAGGTTAAGCCCTGGACTTCAACCGTGGAATATTTGTCGAAGATGATATCGCCGATGACCAGCACCTTCAGTTTGGAAAAGCCGTCGACGATATTGCGGAAGTGGGTGGGTGGGCACTCCTGAGCCACGAGCTGGCAGAAGCGTTTCACCTCCGGCGGATACGGGTCGAAATGTTGATTGAGGAGTTTGGTCGAACTGAAAAGGATGGAACCGAGGTAGCG
>JANYFP010000485.1 GCA_025362555.1 Verrucomicrobiota bacterium | reverse complement strand
ACCGGAAATCCAACAAGAGGACCGAAAAGCCAGACTTTGGTTTGGAGCCGTCGCCGCCGATTCAACCATTCTATTTCTGACAATTGTGCGGCAGGCATCGCGAGGCTTTCTTTGCTGAACGTCAGCAGTCAGCCACGCGCGAAGCGCGTTGGCCTGTGATGCTCTTGTTGGGCTCTTTCATCCTCCGATGCTCATAAACTTGGTGTGCTTCGGAATCCAGTGACTCTTCAATGTGGCAGGAATTTCGATCCAGAAAAACTGCGCGGCAGACGAAGGCCTAAGGCCACGATAAAGAGGCCTGTTACTGTAGAGCCTAAGCTCCAACCATGCGAAATCTTCTCCATAGCAATATGCCTCGTTCTCAAATGTCACGATTGCATCCACCGCATGCGAATCATGCTGATCGAAGTAATTGGTCGCCTCGATTCCATCTCGGATGACCTGCACGGGTTTGTATTTCTGCCAAAGCTCACTCGGGACCGCTCCGACTGTCATTGCTGACCAATTCGGAAGCTGCGGTTTTCCTCTGATGTCCAATCTCCGCTGAAAACCATTCGGGTAGTTTTTAGCGGCTTCGAGGACAGAAACAATGATGTATCCTGCGTGGGTGGAGATGAGCACTTCTCCAGTGTCCGAGAGCCCCACCTTATCGATCGCCTTCGCGACGCGGGGATAGGTAGTCTGATACGAAATTTCATGAGTGCAGCCATACAAGAGCAGGCTGACACCCGCTAAACAGCAGACTAAAATGATGAGGGTTTTCATCTTTTCTTTGCCCAACGTTTGAGGTCAGACACGGAGGTCAGCGCGCAGCGCTGGCCGGAGTTGTCTGTGCCGACTGGTTGGGCACTCTGGTTTCTATCTTGTCCGGGTTGACACCGTCAGGAATCAGAAAGCCACTACTAGCCGGCGGAATGAACAACGCACCTTTCAGGTCGGGATGCGCACTGTCGAACAACTGCTGCGTGCTCTTAAATAGACTTTCGAAACACCAGTTCTCACCGTGGTCGATGGAGTAGGCATACAAGTACGAGATATAACCGATCCGCTTCGAACTCGCCTCAGTGAAAGCCAAGACAGGAACAATGGTCACCAAATACGGAGAGACCTCTCGGGGTTTATTCGGGATGCCGGCAACGAGATGTAATTTCGGGATGCCAAACTGCTTCAGCTCTTCCACCTCTTTCTGGAAGTCTTGAATCGGAATAACTTTTCCGTCTTTGCGCAAATACCGGCACACCGTAGGATACTCTTCGGCGTTCCAAGCGCCAACACAGGTGCGCAAATCTCGCACGAGTTGCTCCTGGCCGCACGCACATACAGCGGTAAAAAGAAGAAGCGTGGCGAGAACGTGTTTCATGCTTTGCCCAACAGTGTTAATGGGACACGAAAACGAGGTAGTTGCTTTTCGAGGTAATTGGTAAAGGAAATCGCCCAAGTTGCTTCGCGGCAATCTTTGATTTTCTGTTCTTGTCTTTTGCGCGTTGCTAAACGCCCGGGTAAAAGCCAAATTTATGACAAGACAACGGGCCACTTTGTCTTAGCCTCTATGAATACCGAGCCCGTTCGTTTTCCCCAATGGAAGGAAGTTCTTTCCATTTCCTCTCTGAGCCCAGTGCAGCGCGAGGTCTATCTTCGAGAAATCTTGAACTTTTTGCGGCATTGTAAAGTTCACAGGACTGCGGCTACGGCCGCGCGGATGAAGGAATATCTGCAGGCGTTGGACGCTCAGTCAAATCCACCGGCAACTGGCCAGGTCATCAGTCCGGCGAGGGCGGCGTTACGCTGGTTCTATCAGGAAGCGCGCCGGGCTCCCCAAGGCAATGAACCAGGCCCCGAAAACAGTCCACCCGCACAGGCTCAGGTGAGCGTTTGGAAGTCGCGACCCTCGGTGCCACGGTCAGATCCTCCGCCCGCAGCAGCCGCTGACCTCGGGCACGAACCATGGGAGCGCGATCTGATTCAAGAAATGCGAGGGCGCGGGTTGCTGTGGCGCACAGAACAAACCTATCGGGAATGGTCCGTGCGGTTCGCTGCATTCCTCGCTCCGCTTACCCCGTACGCTGCGGGTGGCAAAGAGGTGGCGGCATTTTTGTCGATGTTGGCCACGAACCAGCGGGCCAGCAAATCAACGCAAAAGCAGGCGTTGAACGCGCTGGTGTTTTTGATGCAGGAAGCGCTTCACCGTGATCTGGGTAAAATGGATTTCAAGCGGGCGCAAAAGCCGCCAAAGGTCCCCATGGTGCTGAGTCAGGACGAGTGCGTGCGCTTGTTTGCTGCGATGTCGGGCACCCCACGGTTGATGGCCGAACTGATGTATGGCGGCGGGCTGCGCCTCATGGAATTGTTGCGGTTGCGCGTCCATCATTTGGATTTGGATCGCGGTCGCGTTCAGGTCTTCGGTGGCAAAGGCGACAAAGATCGCGTCACTCTGCTGGCGGATCGCCTTAAGCCCGCACTCGAACTGCATCTGCAACGCTTGCGCCTACTGCACGATGAAGATCGGGCGAACATGTTGCCGGGCGTCTGGCTGCCCGAAGGATTGGCAAGAAAATTTCAGCGGGCGGGCGAAAAATGGGAGTGGCAATGGGTGTTTCCCTCCCGCGCCGCAGGGCTGGATCCGGTGAGCGGCCTCGTGCGGCGACACCATGTCAGCGACACCACTTTTCAAAACGCAATCCGTGCGGCGGCAAACTTGGCGAGGTTTAACAAGCGGGTGACACCGCATGTGCTCCGTCATTCTTTCGCCACGCATCTGCTCGAGAATGGCACCGACGTGCGAACCGTCCAGGACCTCATGGGGCATAACGATCTCAGAACGACTCAAATCTATTTGCACGTGATGAAAAAGCCGGGACTGGGGGTGCGCAGTCCACTCGACAATTTGGGACCCAGTTCACCGGACGGTCTGCCCCGCAGTCCGTTGGATCAAACTCCGCCGCCACCGACCGTTGAGCCGAAGAACTCCAAATCAGAGCCGCCGGCAAAGCCGGAGGATGAATTTTAGCGGGCGATGGCGGCGAGGGAACAGGCGATTGTCTCGCGAGGCAGGATTTGAAGGGAGCAAAGGTCGGGCTCGGATTCATTTCGCGGGTTTCGTGAGCACCTCGGATTGAGGGAGCCAGAGAATGCCTTGGTCTCGCGAAGGGTTCGAAGGGAGCGAAGGTCGGGCTCGGATTTTATTTCGTGTGGTTGATGATCGCCGCGCAGTGGACCGGCGTCTTCTCCAACCTCCCTGTCCTCCCGGACAGGGCTACATTCAGACGCGGCCATTTTGATGTACCCGCGCCTATAGGCGCACGAAGAATACGGGATGCCAGAGCAAATCATTTTGCGTTCTCTTGCGGCAAAAACTCCGGACGACGGTGAAGGGACTCACCACCCTACCCCGGACGCGGACTCGCCATCTGCGGCCCCATCCACGGAGGCTGGGGTTGACGTGTGGGATGAGGTTCGCAATTTGGCTCGGATCATCTGACTTCGCCCATGCCCGCCCGCTCACCCTCTTTTCCCTCCCCCACTCCATGACCGGAGCGCATGGCTGGCAATTTTCCGTGGAAATCCACCCGCCGGACTGGCGGTTTCCCTCCGGACATTCCTGGGTCGCGGGCTGGATCTATGCCGGCGAACATCGCTTTATCACCGACCTGCGCGCGTGGATCGATGGCCGCGCCTTTCTCGGCTTGCCCGGCTTGCCGAAACCAGGTCTCGACGATAAATTTCTCGGCCGCCCGGGTCCGCCTTACGCGGGCTTTGTCTTTCGCTTGGAACCGCATCGGGGCGCCCAATTACTCCGCCTCGAAGCCCGCGATCCCGCCGGTTGTTGGACGGAATTTTTCCGCACCGCCATCACCGTGGACGATCAGGCAATCCCGTACGCCGCGCCCGCCGCACTGGGCGGACGCCTCGCGGAACTCGTGCCCGCCGTCCTCCGCTTGCACGCGCAACGTCCCGCCGCACCGTGGGCCGTGGTCGCCGACGAAATCATTTCCTCCGCCCTCGCGGAACCGCTCAACGCCCTGCCCGTCCCGCCCTTTCACGGCGCACTCGAAGAACCGCGCGACACCGGCTGGCTGCGCTACGGCCGCCTCTCCGTCACGGGGTGGCTCGCACACCGCACCGCCAAAATCAAACGCATCACCGCCCTCGTCGATGCGGTGCAGGAATCCGTTTTGCTCCACGCACTGCCGCGCGATGACATTGGCGGAGTCTTCGCTGATTTGCCCGGACGCGACCGCTCGCAATTTGTGGGGCATGTCGATCTGCCCGCCAACCAAAGTGCTCCAGCCCTGCTCAAAGTTTTTGCAGAATTGGAGAATGGCGAGAAGCACCTCGCGTTCGCCCAGCGGTTCAACCCAAAGGTCATCGCCGGCGCAGCGATCGCCCTGCCCACGCTGTCCCGCACGACTTTTGCGCGAGCCTTGTGGGCACTCCGAGGCGCCGCCGGCCGGTATGGCGTACCGCTGGGTTCCGGGCAAGAATTACTGCGCGCCACCCAACTGGCGTGGCAGGCGTTTCTCGCTGAAGCCCCACCGCGGGCTCGCCGTTCGAAACCAGCGCGCCCGAGGCGCGTCGGGGACACCGCTCTCCACCTGCCGATGCGCATTATCGTCGCCACGCACAATCTAAATTTCGAGGGCGCGCCGTGGTTTATTTTTGAATTAGCCCGCTTCCTTGCGGCGCAACCCGGTGCCAGCGTACGCGTCATTACGCCGCAAGACGGACCAATGAACCGGGTGTTCACGGAAGCAGGAATGCCGGTGACCGTGCTCGATCTGGCAAAGGCGTTCCGCGCCAAATCCGAGCAGGAATTTCATGCGGCACTCGCGGCGGCTACAAAGTTAAATTGGGACGACGTCGATCTCGTGATCGCCAACACGATGGTTTCGTTCTGGGCGATTCATCTGGCGCACGCGGCCGGCAAACCCGCATTGCTTTACGTGCACGAGAGTTCACCCATCCGGCGTTTCTTTGAACCGATTATTTCCGCCGCGCTTTTCCCGGTCGTTGAAGACGCGTTTCGTTGGGCGCAGCGGGTGGTTTACACCGCTGATTCATCGCGGCTCGTATTTGATTACCTCAATGACCGCAGCAATGCCGTGCTGCTGCCGAGCTGGGTGGACGTCGCGCGAGTCGACGCGTTCGCCGCAGCCCACCACAAAGCGGATCTCCGCCGCAAACACGGCCTCGATCCCGACGCCGTGCTGATCGTCAACATCGGCTCGGTCTGTGAACGCAAGGGCCAGCATATTTTTATCCGGGCCATCGAGCTGCTGAAGGAGGAATTGCGGATTACTTATCCGGGGAAAAAAATTCATTTTCTCATGGTCGGCGCGCGGGCCGGAGTTTACCTCGACGCGCTCAAGCAAGAGTTGATTTTGTACGGACTCGACCACGCTTTTTTTATTCCCGAATCCGGCGAGATCTACGATTTCTACCAACTGGCGGATGTTTTTGCGTGCACAAGTTTTGAAGAATCTTTTCCCCGCGTGCTGCTGGAATCGGCGGCGTTTCGACTCCCGATTATCACCACCAACGTCAACGGCATCGCGGAAATGCTGGCGGCAGACGAAGCGTGGATCATTCCACCGGGCGACCGCTATCAACTCGGCGATGCGATCAAGCAGTCCCTCGTCGCGCATTTCGCCGGCGACACCCGGCGCGCGGACAAGGCGCGCGCCAGCGTCCTGCGACGTTTCCACGAAGCGAATTCGATGCCGCTCCATCTCGCCGTCGCCGGCGAAGCCGTGTCCAGTTCGCGCCGCTAGCCGATGCACGAATCCGCCACGTTTTTCCATCAGCTCGATTGGCCCCCGCCCGGCGAACGGGTGGCTGGACCGGTGATTTGGCTGCGTGGCTGGGTGACGGGAAAACCGGGATTTTATTTCACCGATATCCGCGTCGTGGGAGCAACAGGAATTCATCTTGGCGTGCTCGGTTTGCCGCGCACGGATCTTGCGGAGCATTTCAAATCACCGCGTTCGTGGCTGCCTGCGGAATTTGTGATCGGGGTGCCGCTGCCCGAGGGCCCCGCAGAGGTTGCCCTCGAAGCCATGGATGAGGCAGGCAACTGGCACCGGTTGCAAACGCTCGGGCTCATCATCGCGGCGGACGGAGCGCACAGCCCGCGAATCGAAGGTGAAATCAACCTGCGGCCCGGCGGCAGTTTCACGAGCCGCAGCCCACACCTGCCCTGTCACGGTCATCTCGACGATCCGACTGCCGAGCCGCCCACCCGCCATGGACGCATCGCGGTGTTTGGCTGGCTGCTGCACGAATCGCTGGCGGTGCGCGCGGTAGTCGCGACGGTTGACGGGCTGGTCTTCAACACGCTCGAATCCGGACTCGCCGATGACTCGCTCGCCACCCGAATACCGCAGCACGCCGGAGCGCGATGCGCGCGATTTCGCGGCGAGGTCGATACGCCGCCGACCCTGACCCGGCCCGCTTGTTTGCGCGTTTATGCGGAGTTGGCGGATGGTTCGGTACAACTTTGCTTCGCGCGGCGGATTGAGCCGGCGAGCTCCGCCTTTGACCCATCGGAGCATAAAACCCCTCCGACCGCTCAGGACTCCGCAACGCCCGGCGCACCGGTGCTCGCACCCCTGCCGTCGGGCCGGCCGCGTCGCTTACTGATCATCGTGCGTTCACTGCAACCCGACGACGCCACGCTGCGCGCACTCGATGTGGCGCGGCATCTGATTGCCTCGGGGCGCTGGGCGGTCCGGCTCGTCGCGTCGGAAGACGGTCCCCTCCGCGATAATTTTGAATCGAGCGATTGTGCGGTGCAACTGGTCGACCCGCGCGCATTTTTCGCCGCGACTGAACCGGCCGCGACCGCCAGCGCGCTCCACGGCCTCGGACGGGGAATTTGGTGGCGTCATCTGGATGCCGTGGCGCAATTTGATTTGGCGAGCACGTGGGCCAGCCACTTGGCGGCGCAGCAAGGCATCCCGGTCTTCACGGACCCGGCCGAGTCGCTGGCCTGGTTTGCGCCGGCACCGATTTTCACGCGCGATACGCTCGGAATGATTGTCGCCCCCATTCGCGGCACGGGAGCCCACGGTGCAGGTGTGGTTATGCACGCGGCGGATCAATTGTCCCGACACCATACGACGCTGCTCGCGACTCATAAGCTGATCGTGACAGACTCACGCCACACCCCTGAGGAGCAACTATTCAAGACCGGGCTGACCTATCCCCACGCCACCCCTCTTTCAGCAGAAAAAACCGGTAATCCGGCAGCCGCAGCCATCGTGATCTGCCCGGCCTTCACGGAACATCCGCATCGTGCGCTGCTCTCGGCACTGGCAGCGGGAGTGCCGCTCATCACGACACCCTCCCCGTTGCTCACGGCCACGTTCGGCCCGAACGAAATTAATTTTGTGCCAAGCGGCAATCCACTCGCGCTCGCTCATGCGATGGCGGACACGCTCGCCAATTCCGCTGCGAGCAATCGCCGCGCGGCAGCTGCGGCCCGCATTGTGCACACGCGTCACAGCCCGAGCGAACAGTTGGCATGCTGGGAGAAGTTATTGGGAATGGCCGTCGGCCTTTGAAACGGTGGGGGCGGACTTGCGCGCGACTCCAGCAAACGTTCGCGCAATCAACGATACCCCACGAAAAACACGATGATCCACGAAATGAATCCAGGGGGCTTGATCCGAACCGCCGACCCGTTCACCACAGAATACACGGAACACGCCGAATAGAGAATTTCCAAAAAACTGTAGCCGTTTTTCTGTTGTAGCCGGGGGCGCTGACCCCGGTTTTTGCGAAGCTCGGCCACGGACCGGGGTCAGCGCACCCGGCTACAATCTAATTGAAAATGCGCTTGTGATCGAGATGACGCGACCTGTGCGATCGGAGGGAAACGGTGGCCATCGGACGCGACCTAATCTATCCCGGATCTATACTTGGTTTGGACTATCACTCCGCCCGCCTTATTCTGTTTGTTCCGTGGTGATAATACCCTGTTATTCCCCTACCCGGGAAATTCCAACGAGGCCACTCAACTGGCAGACAAAACACCTTGCCGGTCGCGAGCGGGCTTGCGCCCCACGTGGGCCTTTGCCTTAGTTTCCATTCCAAAATCGTGAACGAAAACGCCTCTTATATTTTTGACGTGGAAGAACCCAGCCACTGGGTCTTCACCGGTGAGCCGGTTTGGATCAGCGGATGGTTTGTTTCCAAGGTCGGAGCGGTTTTTTCGGACGTTCGCGCGGTGATCGACGGGGTATCTTACCTCGGCATATTCGGCCTGCCTCGCGAGGCCATCGAGTTAAAGTACCGGAGTTATTTCGGCCTGCCCCACGTCGGGTTTTCGCTCCAGGTGCGTCCACCGCTAGGGGCCACTTCGCTCCGCCTCGAACTGCTCGACGCCGGTGGTCGCTGGGTTGAGATCCTGCGCGCCGCCATCAAAGTTACTCGCGGACCGAAATCCGGCGCGCAGCTCAATGGGCGCATCGTGTCCGATCAATTGCGCAAACTTTTGCAGGCCCGTCGCGCTGATCCGACCGGCGATCTGACACTCATCGCCCGTGCGCTGGCGCGGGAAGCGTCGGTCATCCCGCTGGACACGCTGCCGAATCCGCCTTTTTTCGGCGCACTCGAAGATCCCCTGCTCACCGGCGGATCGCAATTCGGCAAACTCAACGTCGAAGGCTGGATCATTCATCAGGAGCAACGCATCCGCCGGCTCATCGCCACAACCCATCCACTCGCGGAAAATGAAATGGACTACGGTAATCGCGAGCGCGCGGAAGCCGGCCAGCTTTTCCCAAAACATCCGTACGCCGGCCGTTCGCAATTTTTTGGCATGGTCGACATCGACGAACGCGCGGGTGATCCGGTGTGCCTGAAAATTTTCGCCGAATTGGAAGACGGTACACGCCACCTCGTGTTCGTGCGGCGGTTTTATCAGCAAGGGTGCACGCAGATGGAACGGCCGCTCCCGGCCTTCAGCCGCGCCACTTTTATTTCCATCGTACGAATCTTTTGGAACGGTTGTCGCGCGGAGCAGATTGAACTTGGTCCGATCGGTGATTTCTGGCGCGGCTGTCGCCACGCGTACGGACTCTTCCAGCGTTTCGCGCCCGCCGACCTGCCGCCAACGCCCCCGGCGCAGATCGATCCCTATCGTTCCTGGCTGACATCAAATGGTTTTTCGCCGCACCGGCAGAAATTGCTGGAGACGCTCGCTAAAAAACTGGATGCGACCGGACCGCGTTTCGTGCTCCTCATCGACACCCGTGATTGCACGAGCGCCCAGCTGCGGGAGCTGGCCGATTCACTGGGCCGGCAGATTTATCCGCACTGGCGCGCGCGATTCGTCGGTGATTACTCCGCGCCCGCCGGCGATGCGCGGATGAAAGGTGAAGTTGTCACCGCCCCGAATGATTTTATCCGCGCACTCAACACGGCGGTCCATCAAAGCCAGGGAACTCATCTGGCGCTGCTGCCCGGGCATTCGCGGTTGTCGCCCGACGCGCTCGTGGAAATTGCAAACTGCCTGTGCACCCAACCGGAACTTGAACTGATTTACACCGACGAAGACCGGATGGACGATGCCGGGGTCAGGTCTGAACCGAAATTTAAACCAGCCTGGAGTCCAGCGCTCGCGGACTCCGGATTATTTCCCGGCCAGCTCAGCGTCATCCGACGTGACCGCTTCATTGAACTCGGTTCCTTTCGCGACGGCTTTGCGGCGGTGCCGTGGTTTGAGGTGTTGCTGCGCGTCTGCGATAAACTGACTGCGGCGCAAGTCGCCCACCTCCCTTTGATCGGCCATCATGCCCGCGCGCTGCCAAAGGAAATTGATCTGGCGGATTCATCCGTTGAGCAAACGCGCCAGGCACTCGCCGATGCGATGCAGCGGCGAGGCTGGAAAGCGGCGCCCTTTCTCCCGGAGATGGCGCATCACCGCCGGCTCCGCTGCCATCAATTGCGCTGGGACCAGACAATTCTCACGCGCCTGCAGGTGACGATCGTCATCCCGACGCGCGACAAGTTATACCTTTTGCAAGAGTGCATCGAGCTGCTCGATGAAACGGTGGATTGGCGCTACGTGAAATTGGTGATCGTGGATGACCACTCGCGCGACGCCGACGCCGTGCGTTATCTGGCCGCGATCCAGCAGCGCAACGATCTCATGTGCACGGTGGTGCGGCCAGCGGACCGTAGCGCGCCATTTAATTATTCGCACCTCGTGAATCTGGCGATGCCCCACGTGGACACCCCACTGGTGTTGCATCTGAACAACGATGTGAACGCACTTGAGCGCGGGTGGCTTGAGGAAATGACCGGATGGTTCACGCAAGCCGACGTCGGCGTGGTGGGGGC
>JANYFP010000431.1 GCA_025362555.1 Verrucomicrobiota bacterium | reverse complement strand
ATCGGTGGAGACGGGTTGATCGCGCCAGAGCCAGCGCATCATTTCGGGGAAGATCGCGCCGCCTTGCTTTTGCCCGTGGTTGCCGATGCCCCACGTGTAATTCAGCTCGTAGCCTTTTTGGGCAAGCGCGGCGGCGAGCCGTACGTTTTGGTGGAACCAATCACGATTGGGGTTCGTGGTGTAGCGGTTGTCGTTGCGACCATCTTGGAGGAAGATTCGGATCGGCTTTCGTTCGCTCGTGGCGACGAGTTCGGGATAAATGTACTCGCCGCGAATGTCGGTATAACTGCCGACAAACGTGATTACTTTGCGAAAATAGTCAGGCCGGAACCACGCGGTCGCAAAGGCCGCGCAACCGCCGGAACTCGATCCCATGATGCCGTGCAATTCCGGATTCGGCGAAATGTTATATTCTTTTTTTAGCGCGGGCATCAGCTCCTCGACGATGACGCGGGCATATTTGTCGGTGGGCGGATTGTATTCGTCGGCGCGATTCGTGGTTTTGTCGCCCCAGTCTTTGGGTGATGGTTCGGGTTGATCGGGTCGGCGGCCGGGGTTGATGAAAACCCCGAGCATGACAGGAATTTCTCGCCGGTAGATGAGGTTGTCGAGCACGTGTTGCGCTTGGACGTCACCCGGTTCCGCTTTCATGGCTTGGCCGTCGTTGAAGATCATCACGGCGGTGGGCTTGGTCGGATCGTACTGCGCGGGAACGTAAATCCAGTAGGTGTGTTGGGTGCCGGGAAATACGTTTGAAGGAATGGTTTTCGCTTCCGAGAAATGGCCGTGGGGAACGCCGGCCATCGGCATCGAGTCGGGCCCGAGTTTGTAGAATGAATCCATGAGCGGATTGACCTGAGGCCGAGGTGGTGGGACCGGCACGGTGGGGGCGGGTTGCGCGGACACGAGCGCGGCTACCAGGAAAAAAGCGGGAGGGTAGGCGAAGAATTTTGTCATGGGGTGGGCAGAAATGAATCCCGTTTGAGCGGGAGTGTCAGGTTATTAAATACAGGAGAGGTTGCGGCTTTGTCGCGTTGTGGGTGGATCGATTTTTAGTATGCGACACGTTTGGCGAAAGAGAAAAAATGTCGGGGTAAACCCCGACCTCCATGCGAAATTCGGTGCGAAGTTGGGTTGTGTTTCGTGATCATGGCGTCAGACGTACGTGCAATCGCATGTCGGAAACCATTATTGTCGAGGGTCTCAGTAATCAGGAATTTTTTGAGCGCCACGCCGCGCCTGGGCGGGTGGGGTTGATCGGCGGGCCGGAATTGATCAACCGACTGATCGGACGCGCGCAGCGTCATTTAAATGACGCGCACGAATGGAGTCGATGGTCGCACGCGTTTCTCTTTCAGGGTCGTCGCCATGATGGACATCACTGGGTGATTGAGTCGGATCTTGATATCAAGACGAAGCATATCCGGTTGGGCGTGCAGGAAAATCGGACCGCGAAATATTTTGATGACACGGCCAATGCGTCGGTCGCGGTGATTGATTTCGGATTGAGTGCGGAGCAGGAGCAACGGGTGCTCGCGGGCGCGCTGGAGTTGGTGTCGGCGGGGACGCGTTATTCTTTGCGGGAAATTGCGGGCACCGTGTGGGCAATGCGGCATCCGAAGTGGCAGCCGCGGGAAAATTTATTGGCGCGCGAGCAGGCGTTTTATTGTTCAGCGTTTGTGCGCCACGTTTTCGGGATGGCGGGGATTGATTTGGCTGATGGGGTTTCGGAGAAAAATACTGCGCCTGAGCATCTGATGCGGAGTGTGATTCCGCATACGAAGTGGGTGATGACGCGCGGCGAGATTCCGAGCAGTCGCGTGCGCCGGGTGGTGAAACGGGTGCGGGCGAAGTTGAAGGGGCGCGCTTAGCGCGGGTCATTTAAACGGGAGCCCCGAACGGGCTCCCTTCTGCGTGGTGGACCGGTGCCTTGGTGCCGCTTCCCCCGCCGTGATGCGGGGTGAGGGAACCTCGCGCCCAATCGGGCGCGTTCAGTCTCGCGCGTTCGACAACTCCTGAGCTCAATACCGGATCAGCTCGGCGCTCTGATAATAGACTTCGGCGCCTTCGGATTGAAGGAGGATTTTGCCGGACGTGACGTTGGCGTTGGTGCCGGAATTCACGAGGTGGCCGTTGACGTAGTGCTCAGTCTGGTGGCCGTTGCAGATGATCTCGATGGTGTTCCATTCGCCGGTGGGATGCTCGAAGTCGGCCGTGCGCGGAATGTGCTTCATGTTCCATTCGATAAGGAATGGATTGGCGCTGTCGGTGGTAGCGCCGTCCACGCACCAGTAGTCGCCGCAATCACCTTCCTGCACTTGGCACTCGATGGATTTCGGCCAGACTTTGTCGGCGATGTCGGCGCCGAAGTGATAAAGAATGCCGCTGTCGCGTTTCCCGGTCGCGCGGGGGGCGTATTGATGCTGGCCCCATTTGAAGACGACTTTGAGGTAAAAGTTTTCGTAAGGCTGCTCGGTCGCGAGGTAACCAAAATTTTTACCCTCGATATGGAGGAGGCCGCCCTCGACCTTGAAGTTACCCTCGGGGTCGTTATTTTTTCCGAGTTTATCGAGGAAGGAATACCAG
>JANYFP010000393.1 GCA_025362555.1 Verrucomicrobiota bacterium | reverse complement strand
TGTTTCCGAGGCGCGGCAGCGTGCCCTGTGACGTCGGCAGATTGTAGCGCGTAATATTGCTGCCATCGTCGCGCAGTAATTCGTCTGAGCCGCCGTTGTCTGACGCGAAAATCACGAGCGTGTTCTCGCGCTGGCCGGTTTTTTCCAAGCAGTCGAGAATGCGCCCGATATTTTGATCCATCCGATCAATCATGGCTGCGTACGTTGCCATGCGCAGACTTTCCCATTCCTGCTGGGGCGGCGTGAGGGTATTCCACGCCGGGACATTTTCGTCACGCGGAGAAAGCGTGCTCGTCACCGGGAGCAGTCCGGCGTGTTTCAACGCTTCGTGTCGTTCGACTCGCAGAATATCCCAGCCGTTCCGATACCGGGTGCGGTAGCGTTCGATGTCTTCCGGCAACGCATGCAATGGCCAATGCGGTGCGGTGAAAGCAACGTAGCCGAAGAACGGCTGTTTCGCTTCGACCGCTTCGCGAATCATGGCGCACGCGTGTTCGCCAATGGCATTCGTGTAGTAGAAATTTTTTTCCTGCGTCGTGACGAACTTGCTTTGATCCATCAAAATCGGCGGGCGGTAGTAACTGCCGGCACCGCCTAGCGTGCCGAAGAAACGGTCGAAGCCGCGGTCGAGTGGGGACGGCTGGTCGGGTGCGCCGGGGTGCCACGTGGTCGGATCGTTCGGAGCCTGATTGCCGCCGACGTGCCATTTGCCCGTCATCCACGTGCGGTAGCCGGCGGCGCGCATCATCTCGGCGATGGTCACGCAGTCATCGCGCAAGTAACCTTGATAGGCCGGGGTGCCCAGATTTCCCGCCATGTGTCCGATGCCAGCTTGGTGGGGATAAAGTCCAGTGAGCAGGGCAGCGCGGCTCGGGCAGCAGCGGGCGGTATTATAGGCTTGGCTGAAACGCACGCCTTCGTGCGCGAGCCGATCGAGATTCGGGGTGTGGATTTCCGAGCCGTAGCAGCCGAGGTCGGAAAATCCGAGGTCGTCGGCGAGAATGATTACAACGTTGGGCTTGGATCGGTTCGATCCGATCGCAACTTCACCGGCCCAACTCAGGCCTCCGATGAAAAAGCAAAACGCGCTGAGTGCAAATTGGGCTGAGAAATTGCGGCGAGCGCACGAGACGGACATGAGAATATTTTTTCTTCATGAGATAACGTTGTCAACGGGGTGCGACGCGGACAGTCAGGCGAAAAATCCGTTCGCGCGGTAGGTTTATCGAGCACTGACGGAACCAAATACCTGCAGTCACGTGGCCTTGTTCGCCGGAAATCGCGGCATAAAACCGCTCCTACAGTTCGATCCATGAACGGATCACCCACCGAGTAATTCCAACGCGGCGGCCAGCACCGGAGTGCGGCCATCCGCGACGGCGGCTTCAAGGGCCGGCAAGCGCGCCCGTACCTGCGGCGATGCATAGAATCGCGAGCGCAGACTTTCCGCGATGAGTGCGTGCATCCATTCGACGGCCTGCGCTCGTCGGCGCGCGGTCAACGAACCCACGGCCCGCGCGTTTTTGAAATAGTCTTCTGTCATTCGCCACACGTCCGGCACGCCGTCGCCGGTTAGCGCGGACGCAAGCAGCGCCGGAGTTTCCCAGCCTTCCGTCATGCGGTGAAGATAATGCAGTACGCGCCGCATCTCCGCCTGCGCGGCCGTCGCGCGCGCGCGGTTGTCACCGTCGGCTTTGTTGATGACAATCGCGTCGGCCAGTTCGATCACGCCTTTCTTGATTCCTTGCATCTCGTCGCCCGCGCCGGGAATCATCAACACGAGGAAAAAATCCACCATCGAGCGCACGGCGACTTCATTTTGTCCGACGCCCACCGTTTCCACGATTACGACGTCGAACCCCGCCGCCTCGCAAACGAGAATGGCCTCGCGGGTTTTGCGCGCGACGCCGCCGAGGGAACCGCCCGACGGTGACGGGCGGATGAAAGCGTTTCGCTCGTGGCAGAGTTTTTCCATGCGGATTTTATCTGCGAGAATACTGCCTCCGGTCACCGAGCTTGACGGATCGATCGCGAGGACTGCGACACGTTTGCCCAGACTGGTGAGATGACAGCCGAACGCTTCGATGAACGTGCTTTTGCCCGCGCCGGGAATGCCGGTGATGCCGATGCGATGGGCGCGTCCGGTGTGTGGTAACAATCGGGCAAGGACCTGCTGCGCCTGGGCCTGGTGCGCGGGCGCGTTGCTCTCGATGAGCGTGATGGCGCGCGCCAGCACGGTGGGATCACGCGCCAGCACGCCGCGTTCATAATCATCGGTGGTAAGCGTGCGTCGGCGGGGTGGCGCGGGCTGCGCGTGCACGATTCCGGCCGGGCGTGTGCCCTGCATTACCCACGTCGCGTAGGCGCCGCCCGCATCCTCCGGCACCCAGTCGGGGCGTGGTTGCGGGCAACCGTCGTGGAGCGTCATCGCCTTGACGGGCGGTGACACACACGGATCGGAACCGTCGGATTTGTTCACGCCGTCGCTGGCTCCAATCGTTCCAGCAGCAGATCGAGAATGCGCAGCGACGATTTTGGAATAACGGTGCCAGGTCCGAAGATCGCGCTCGCACCGTTGGCGAGCAGGAAATCGTAGTCCTGCGCCGGAATGACTCCGCCACAAATCAAGAGAATATCCTCGCGGCCGAGCGCGCGCAACGCGTCGCGCAATTGCGGCAGCAGTGTCTTATGGCCGGCGGCGAGCGAACTCATCGCGACCGCGTGCACGTCGTTTTCTACGGCCTGGCGGGCGGCCTCTTCGGGGGTTTGGAAGAGCGGTCCGATATCGATGTCGAAGCCGAGGTCAGCCATCGCGGTGGCGACTACTTTGGCGCCGCGGTCGTGTCCGTCCTGACCGAGTTTAGCAATGAGCACCCGAGGGCGGCGGCCTTCGCGAGCTTCGAACGCCGCAATTTTTGCTCGCACTTGTTCGACGGTGCCATCGACGCCGAATTCCTGGCGATAGACGCCGGAGATCGAGCGGATCTGCGCTTGGTAACGGCCGAAGACGACTTCAAGAGCGTCGGAAATTTCGCCGAGGGTCGCGCGAGCTTGGGCGGCCGTGACGGCGAGTTCGAGCAGGTTGCCCTGATTCGATTTCGCGTAGGCGGTCAGCGCATCGAGGGACGCCCGGCACTTCCCTTCATCGCGCGAGGCGCGCAATTCCTGCAGGCGTTTTACCTGGGAAATTCGCACGGTGGCATTGTCGACTTCGAGAATATCGATCGGCGCTTCCTTTTCTAGGCGGTACTTGTTGAGGCCGACGATGGTTTCCTTGCCGGAATCGATGCGGGCTTGCCGGCGCGCGGAGGCTTCTTCGATGCGGAGCTTCGGAATGCCGGCCTCGATGGCCTTCGTCATGCCGCCGAGCGTTTCGACTTCTTCGAGATGGGCGCGGGCCTTTTTGATCAGTTCATTGGTGAGGTATTCCACGTAGTAACTGCCGCCCCACGGATCGACGACGTTGCATACACCGGTTTCCTGTTGGAGATGCAGCTGAGTATTGCGGGCGATGCGGGCGGAGAAATCCGTGGGCAACGCAATGGCTTCGTCGAGGGCGTTCGTGTGCAGACTTTGGGTGTGTCCGCACACGGCGGCCAGCGCTTCAAGACTGGTGCGGGTGACATTGTTGAAAGGATCCTGCTCGGTGAGGCTCCAGCCCGAGGTTTGGGAATGCGTGCGGAGCGCGAGTGACTTCAAGTTCTTCGGGTTGAAACGCGCGACGATCTCCGACCAGATGGTCCGGGCCGCGCGCATCTTTGCGACCTCCATGAAAAAGTTCTTTCCGATCGCCCAGAAAAACGAGAGACGCGGGGCGAACGCATCGATGTCGATGCCCGCAGCGACACCGGTCTTCAGGTACTCGAGGCCGTCGGCTAAAGTATAGGCCAATTCCAGATCGGCGGTCGCTCCAGCTTCCTGCATGTGATAGCCGGAAATCGAAATGCTGTTAAACTTCGGCATCTTCTGCGAAGTGAACGCAAAGATGTCCGCAATGATTTTCATCGAGGGCGTGGGCGGATAAATGTAGGTGTTCCGCACCATGAATTCCTTGAGGATATCATTTTGGATTGTGCCGGAAAGATCCTCAAGTTTCGCGCCCTGTTCGAGCGCGGCGCAAATGTAGAAGGCCATGATCGGCAGCACGGCACCGTTCATTGTCATCGAGACCGAAACCTTGTCGAGCGGGATGCCGCCGAAGAGGGTTTGCATGTCGAGGACGGAGTCGATGGCCACGCCGGCTTTGCCGACATCGCCAACCACGCGCGGATGGTCGCTGTCGTAACCCCGGTGCGTCGCGAGATCGAAGGCCACGGACAAACCAGCCTGACCGGCGGCGAGATTGCGTTTGTAGAAGGCGTTTGATTCCTCGGCGGTTGAAAATCCGGCGTACTGCCGCACCGTCCACGGTTTCGCGACGTACATCGTCGAGTAGGGCCCACGCGTAAACGGGGCGAGCCCGGGAACCGTGTCGAGCGACTCGCTCGGTGGGAGATCGGCGGCGGTGAAAAGTCCCTTTACGGGGATCTGTTCATACGTGACGAGGGGAGGGACGGTCGGAGGTACGGTGCCAGTCTGCGGCGGGTTGGGAAATAAAAACGCGTCGTACGCGAGCTTCGTGAAGTCAGGTGAGTTGCTCATTTGATGGCTCCGATCTGGTTGATAAATTTGGCGAGGAGTTCGCGGACATTCGCGCGGGCGTGGATGAATTCGTCCACGCCCGCTGCGCGAAATGCGGCCACCGTGGCGGGTTCCGCGGGTAATCCGGCGAGCACGAACACGAGGTTCGGATTGCCGGCCTTTAGCGCTTTTCCGAACACCGGAACGAGATCCGGATAGGTTTCATCGGTCGAGCAGAGTACGACGATGGGTGAGCCGGATTTGACGGCGGCTTGGGCGGCGGCTTCAGCGGAGTCGAACGATTCTTTGCCGGCGAGATCGAAGCCACCGACGGTGAAAAATCCGGCGGTGAAATCGGCCCGTGGCTTGTGCTGTTTCACCGGTCCGATTTTTGCGATGAATACTTTTGGCCGAGCGCCTGTGCGCTTGAGCAAGGCTTCGGCATCGTTGTGCAACGCTTCGAAACCCTCAGCGGCGCGGCGCGCTTTGACTGGCGTGATTTCGTCGCTAGCGGAAACAGATGCGCTCGCGCCCATGGCTTCAGCGAGTTGGCCTAAGGTTGCGCCGGCTGAGGCCGCTTGGATGGCACCGTCGATGCCAGCGGGAACAATCACTCCGGTTTTGCGGCGCGCTTTGATCGCCTGCCCGCGGGTGGCGGCGAGTGCGACCGCATCGCGGGTTTTAATCACAAGGGGCTTTTCTTTCAGATTGGGAAAGAGATTGGTGCCGATCAGGCTCATCCGGCGTTTACTGATGGCATCGTCTTTTTCGGCGGCGGCAGTGGCCACACATTTCTGCGGGAAGCCCGTACGCAACGCGGCCATGTAGCCACCTTGCGCTTCGATTTCCTGGAAGAGAGCCCAGGCCCGACGCGCGAAATCGTCGGTGAGTTTCTCGATGTACCACGAGCCACCGGCGGGGTCCATGGTGTCGGTGAAATGAAATTCCTCTGAGAGCAACGTGTGTACGTTGCGCGCGATGCGTTGCGCAATTTTGTCGGGTGCTCCACCGACTTCATCGAAGGGCGCAATGTGCAGACTATCGACGCCGCCGAGCACCGCGGAGCAAGCCTCCGTGGTCACCCGGAGCATGTTCACATGGGCGTCGCGCAGGGTTTTGTTCCAGCGGCCGGTGCGAGCGTGGACGATTACTTCTTTCGCGGAGGCACCTGACCCAAAAGCCGAGAGCGCGCGGGCCCAGAGCAGACGGAAGGCGCGAAATTTAGCGATCTCAGCGAAGAATTGCGAGCCAACGGAGAAGGTGAAGCGCATGCGGGTCGCAGAAGTTGCCACGGCCACGTCGCGCCGGGCGAGTGAGCGGAGAATCTCGACGCCGGCGGCGAGCGCAAAAGCCAGTTCCTGCGTCGCGGTGGCGCCGGCATCGCTCCACACTTCGGTGCTCACGCCGATCGTGCGCAGTGCGGGCGTGTGGCTCGACGCCCAGCTGGTCCACTCCGCCAGCGCGTCGAGTTGCCCCTCGATGGAAGTAGCGGTCCGTCCGCGGCGCACCCATTCACCGAGCGGATCAGCGGCGATGCTACCGGTCAGATGTTGCAACGAAGTTTTTCTTTGGGTTGCGGCGGCGAGATAAAGGGCGGCCAACGGTTGGGCCGTTGCGCCCGGGTAAAGATGGACTGGGACGCAATCGATCGCGATTTTGTCGAGGGCTTGGAGCACATCGGTTGTATCCGCCAAAGAAAGACCGTTCGCGCCGACGGAGCCGGCCGGCGAAGTATCAGGATCTCTAACGTCCAACGTGGCGAGGTCCGGCGTGACACTCACTCCGTTTTGCCCCTGCATGAGGGCGGCGAGGGCGGACTGATTGAATTCCGCAGGGGTGGCCGCAGGAATTTCCTGACAGATTTCCCACGTGCGGTTGCTCACGCTGTTCGTGCGGGTGCCCCGCAAAAACGGGGCGACGCCGGGTGGTTGCGCCAGGTCGGCCAGTCCCGCTAAATCCAGCCGCGTGTAGAGCGGCTGAAGGGCGGTGCCTTCGGCGATGCGCGTGACTAATTTTTTTTCGAAGGGGACACCCTTGAGTTCGGACTCAACCGTCTTTCTCCACTGGGCGAGAGAGGCGGAAAGGGGGGCAAGCGGAGGAGCAGATTTCATTATTGAGTGGGAGAAACTGAGTTCGCGAAACAATCCATTGCGTCACGAGCATAACTGATCTGCGCACTTCTTGCTGCGCAGATATTGTCAAGAAATGACCGTGAATAGACAATGCATGCGAAGCCGGTGGTGCGTCGTTCTGCTATTTTGTCGCCACGATCAGAGCCACACAGTGTCGCGGTGATCGTGCACCAATTGCCATGATCACAAAAATAGATCACCTCGGTATCGCGGTCCCGTCCTTGGACGTCGCGATTGCCTATTACGAAAACGCGCTGGGCTTGAAGTGTGAGCATCGCGAGGAAGTGGTGTCGCAAAAAGTGCGCACGGCATTTTTTAGTGCCGGGGAGACGCACCTTGAGTTGCTTGAGCCCACGTCGCCTGAGAGTCCGATTGCGAAATTCCTGGAGAAGAATCCGGCAGGCGGCGTGCATCACATCGCTTTTGCAACGACAGATATCGGCGGTCAGTTGAAGCAAGCCGCCGGCGCGGGCGTGAAGTTGATTCACGAAGTTCCTTTCGAGGGCGCGGCCGGCAAGCTTGTGGCCTTCCTCCATCCCAAATCCACCTACGGCGTGCTCACCGAATTTTGCGCTCCGAAAGGCTGAGCGAGAGTCGCCCGCCCCAACCGCATTCACTTTACCGAAATTCTCATGGCCATTGCACCTGCACTGCTGAAACAACTCGAAGAGAAGCGCCAACTTGCCTATGCGGCGGGTGGCGTGGAAAAACTCGCCGAGCGAGCCAAGAAAGGCCTGATGAGCGCGCGCGAGCGGCTCGCGGCTCTCTTTCAACCGGGCACGTTTTTGGAGTTCGGGCTCCATGCCCAACACGACGCGCATCATTTCGGCATGGAAGAAAAATCGATGCCGTGTGATGGTGTGATCACCGGGGTCGGTTACGTGGACGGTCGCGCGGTGGCGGCTTACGCGCAGGATTTCACGGTCGGTGGCGGAGCGGTCGGCCGCATCCACGGCAAGAAAATCTGTGACCTCATGGAATACGCCCAGCAGACCGGCATCCCCGTCGTGGGCATTAACGACTCCGGTGGCGCGCGAATTCAAGAGGGTGACGTCTCGCTCTCCGGCTATGGCCAGGTGTTTTTCCATAATGTGCTTCTCTCCGGGGTGGTGCCGCAGATTTCCGTGATTGCCGGACCCTGCGCGGGTGGCGCGGCCTATTCACCGGCGTTGACCGATTACATTATCATGACGCGCAAAAACGCGCAGATGTTCATCTGTGGCCCCGACGTCATCAAGGCTGCCACGGGTGCGACCGTCACGATGGATCAGATTGGCAGCGCGGAAGCTCACGCCAGCGTCAGCGGTAACATTCACTTCATCGCGGAAGATGAGGCGGACGCGATCGCGCTGGTGAAGAAACTTCACTCGTTCCTGCCGTCGAATAATGTGATGGATCCGCCGCATCGGCCGACGCCAATTGTCAATATGGAGTTGGATCAGGGCATGAATGATTTGGTCCCAGCGGATCCCAAGGACGGGATGGATGTGCTGAAAATTATTGCCCGCCTCGTTGATGACGGCGACTTCCTCGAGGTGCAGCGTGACTGGGCCAAGAACTTGGTGGTCGGATTTGCCCGGATTCAAGGTCTCGTGGTTGGGATCGTGGCGAATCAGCCGATCGTCAAGGCGGGCACGCTCGACATCGATTCGTCCGACAAGGGCGCGCGTTTCATCCGCTTCTGTAATATTTTCAATATCCCGATTGTGACGCTGGTGGACATTCCCGGCTTTATGCCCGGTCTCGCCCAAGAGCGCGGCGGCATCATTCGCCACGGTGCAAAAATGCTGTTCGCTTATGCGGCCACGACGGTGCCGAAGATCACGATTATCATGCGCAAATCCTATGGCGGTGCGTATCTCGCGATGTGTTCGAAGGACATGGGGGCGGACTTGGTGTATGCGTGGCCCTGCGCCGAGATTGCCGTGATGGGCTCGGATGGCGCGGTGAAGATTCTCTTCAAGCGCGAGATCGCCGCCGCCGCTGATCCGGCGGCTAAAGAGAAGGAACTCGCCGCAGACTATCGCGAGAAATTCGCTTCGCCGTACGAAGCGGCCAGCAAGGGCGTGATCACCGACGTGATCGAGCCCGCGCAAACCCGCGGTATCGTTGCAATGGCACTCCGCAACACGCTCTCAAAACGTGAGACTCGTCCACCCAAGAAACACGGGAATATTCCTCTATGAAACTCTTGCTGCCGTTCTTGCTGGCCGATTCCACCGGGACGATATTGGCCAATCCATGGTTGTCGCTTGGGGTGTTCCTGCTCGGCCTCGCGGCGATGATTTCTGCCCTATCCGGTTTGCTCCGCCGCAGCTCGGCACCGGCCGTCGTTTTGCCGGCGCCAACGGTCGCGGCTCCGACCTTGGTTGCCGCCGAAGAGCTGTCCGGTGAAACACTCGCGATCATTGCCGCCTGTGTCGCCGTGTGTTGCGGTAAAAGCGCCCGGATCACTTCCGTTTCCGCGGTCGCCTCGACAGGCGAAATGCTAATCCAAACATGGTCGCTGGAAGGTCGCCGCCAGGTTTTTTCCTCCCACCAGTTCCGCTAGAGCATTCCTGAAATTGATTCTGCCGGACGAACTCGGCGGGTCTTTGGCCAACAAGTTTTCCGACTCATGAAAAAATTACGCATCACCATTGAGAATAAAGTTTATGATGTTCTCGTCGAACTGCTCGACGATGGCAACAAGAGCGCTCCGTCACCTGCGCCGACTGCGGCCCGGCCGCTCGAAACTGCCGCGATGTCGTTTGGTGCGCCGCCACCGTCAGCGCCTCAGGCGGCGGTACCGCTCGTGCCTCAGGTGGTGCCGGCGGCCGGAAGCGGTGACGCGGTGACCAGTCCGCTTGCGGGGAAAGTTGTCTCCATTGACGTGAAAGCGGGCCAGATGGTTGAGGAAGGCGCACAGGTTGCCACCATCGAAGCGATGAAGATGAATACGTACATTTTTGCGCCGAAGGCAGGGAAGGTGGAGTCGATTCATGCGAATCCCGGTGATGGCGTTGAAGAAGGCGCAGTCCTGCTCCGTCTCATCTGATCGAATTTCACCGGCATTTCCACCCCCGTTAATTTCCGCAGAAGCTCCCGCCGGATCGGATAAATCAACCCACTCATGATCTCTATTCCCAACACCATCGAAGGGGCGTTTGTACTCAGTATAATCGATTTTCTTTTGAGCTTCTTCATTATTTCGGGCATCGGCGTCATTCTTGCCCTTCTGCCTCTCGTGAATCGTTTCTGGAAAATTGATGAGGCCAAGCTACGGCGTGGCGGACACTGATTTCGCGTCTGCGCCAACCTGCATTATTTTGTTCCGTTAACCGGAGATTTACCATGATCGATCAACTTTCAGCTTTTTCTAAAATTCTCCTGGGGCAAACCGGGCTCGGCCATTTTTGGTGGGGCAATTTGCTCATGATCATTGTGGGCACCGGCATGGTGTTTCTGGCGATTGTCAAACGCTTCGAGCCTTTTCTGCTGCTGGGTATCGGCTTTTCCTGCATCGTCGTTAATATTCCCGGCTCTGATCTGATTCTGCCCGGTGGGCTTTTTCATTACGCGCAGCAGGGCGTGGCGCTCTTGATTGTGCCGCCGTTGATTTTTCTTGGCGTCGGCGCGATGACGGATTTCGGGCCGATGATTGCGAGCCCGAAGCTTGTGTTGCTCGGGGCGGGGGCGCATCTGGGGATTTTCGTGGCTTTGATTCTCGCGAAAATGATTGGCTTTTCCATTACCGAATCAGGTGCGATCGGCATCATTGGTGGCGCCGATGGTCCGATGGCGATTTTTGTGACGATGAAATTGGCCCCGCATCTCCTGCCGCAGGTATCCGTTGCCGCCTATTCATATATGGCGCTGATGCCGATGATCCAGCCCCCGGTCATGCGTTTGTTGACGACGAAGGCTGAACGCCAGATCAGCATGGGGAAAATCCGCGAGGTCAGTCGGCTCGAAAAAGTGCTCTTCCCGATTGTGATCGCGTCGCTCGTGAATCTTTTTTTCCCGCCCGTGGCTCCGCTCGTCACGATGTTGATGCTCGGCAATCTCCTCCGGGAATCACTCGTGGTCGGTCATCTGGCCGAAACGGCCGGCGGTTCTGTTCTGGGTGTGATGACCCTGATTCTGACCACCGCCATTGGTTCGACGATGAGAGCCGATACTTTTCTCACCGTTCAAACATTGGAAATCGTTGGACTTGGCTTGATCGCTTTCGTGTTCGGCACCGGATCCGGGGTCGTGACCGCAAAGATCATGAATCTCTTCCTGAAGGAAAAAATAAATCCTCTGATTGGTTCCGCGGGTATCGCGTCGGTGCCCATCGCGGCGCGGGTTTCACACATTGTCGCGCATCAGGAGAATCCTAAAAATTATCTGATCTATCACGCGATGGGCCCGAATCTCGCCGGAGTCTTCGGCACCGCCATTTCGGGGGGCATTCTCCTGGCCCTCCTCGGCATGAAATGAACCACGTCCGAGGAAATTCACTTCGTCATCTTTAATGCGATAAAACCTCCCTCTCGCCGCATCACTGCTCGCCGCACCGTTACCATGCAAACCGCCCATTTTCCCGCCACTCCCTTGTGCCAGTCAGGCTGGATGCTCGAAGTGGTTGATGAAGTCGCATCCACCAATCCGATTGCGGGCCGCCTTGCTCCGTGGCACGCGGTGCGCGCGAACATTCAGACTGACGGACGCGGTCGGACCGGCCGCCACTGGGTTTCTGACGTTGGCGGACTCTGGATTTCCGCAGTACTGCCTTGCCCGGGGCCACGCAGTCGATGGAAAATTCTTCCACTCGCGGCCGGTCACGCGGTGATTGGCGCACTCGCGGAGCTCGGGGTCACTGGACTGCGATTGCGCTGGCCGAATGATATCATGATCGGGTCCCGCAAACTCGCCGGCCTCCTGGTCGAACGTTTTTCGGATGATACCGCGGTGGTCGGTCTCGGTCTGAATATTTTCAATTACCCCGAAGCGGCCGAACCTGCACTGGCCGAGCAGACGACCCGTCTCGCCGATCTTGTGCCGGGTGATTACACAATTGATGACGTCGCGTCGCTGATTCTTCGCTCGCTGGCTCAGACTCACGCCGGAATTCTGGCTGACGGTTTTGGACCCGTGGCCGACGCGCTGAATCGCTCGTGGTCGCAGCGCCGGCTCGTTGCCGTGACGCTTAATGGTTCGCGGTTGCCTTACACCGGCCACTTCGAAGGGATCGATGACCAGGGCCGGCTCCGATTGGCGCTCGGCTGCGGCGGGGCTCGATTCTACGAGCCGACGGAGGTTTCTCTACTGCGCGAAATAGAATAGCTGATTTCAGGTCCACACCCCGCAACGCTCTGCACTTTCACCGCTAAAATTTCCCCATGACAGCCGTCACATTTAACAACACCGTTCTTCGCGATGGCCACCAGTCATTGGCCGCCACCCGCATGACGACCGTGCAGATGCTGCCGGCCGCACCGATTCTCGACAACATGGGTTTCTCCGGCCTTGAGACGTGGGGTGGGGCGACGATTGATTCGTGTCTGCGTTACCTGAATGAAAATCCGTTTGATCGCCTGCGCGCGCTGAAAAAAGCGGCGCCCCGCACGCCGCAGATCATGTTGTTGCGCGGACAAAATATTGTGCAGTACACGAGTTTCCCGGATGACGTCGTCGCGGCTTTTGTCCGCGCGGATGCGGCGGCGGGCCAGGATATTTTTCGGATTTTTGACGCGTTGAATGATCCGCGCAATCTGGCGACGGCGATTCGCACGGTGCGTGAATGCGGCAAGCACGCACGCGGCGAGATTTGCTACACCACGAGTCCGGTGCACACGGTCGCAGCGTTCGTTGAAATGGGCATGACCTTGGAAAAAATGGGGTGTCACTCCATTGGCATCAAAGACATGTCGGGCGTCCTCGCGCCACGCATTGCGCACGAGCTCGTGACGGAGCTGAAGCGCCGCGTGGGACTGCCGATCACCCTGCACACTCATGACACCGCCGGGCTTGGTGCGGCCGCGTATCTTGCCGCCATCGATGCGGGCGTGGACACGGTGGAGACTTCCATTGTGCCGTTTGCGAATGGCACGTCCCAGCCGGATACGCTGCGCATGCTGGCATTACTGGAGGGGCATCCGCGCCGGCCGGATTTTGATCCCGCGAAGCTGCAGCAACTCCGCGAATATTTCACCGGAGTTTACAAGGAATTGGAGAAATTTACTTCGCCGGCGAACGAGCGGGTTGATACCGATACGCTCGTTTATCAAGTGCCGGGCGGCATGCTTTCAAATTTTCGCAATCAACTTAAGGAGCAAGGCATGTCCGACAAGTTCGAGCAAGTGATGCTGGAGATTCCGTACGTGCGGAAATGCCTCGGCTATATTCCGCTGGTCACGCCCACCTCGCAGATTGTCGGGACGCAGGCGATGTTGAACGTGAAATTTGGGCGGTGGAAAAACGTGGCCCAGTCTATTTCCGATATTGCGCTGGGAAAATTCGGACGCACGCCGGGGCCGGTCGATCCGGATTTCCTGAAACTGGTCATCGAGAAAACCGGACTGAAGCGGATCGAGGGACGTCCCGCCGATGCGCTTTCGCCGCGGATGCCGAAGCTGCGGGAAGAACTGCTCGCGAAAGGACTGCCGGCGGACGACGAGGCGGCTGTGCTGCACGCGATGTTCCCGGTTGAGTTTGCCAAATTATATCAGAAGCCGGCGCCCGCAGCACCGGTACCAGCGACGGTTGTGACACCAGTGGCGGCGGCACCGGTCGCGGCACCCGTGGTTGCTGCGCCGGTAGTGGTTGCTCAAAGTTCTATCTTGCCGAGCAAGGTGGTCGCCGGATCTGCGATGCGACTTGGGCTGACGATTAATGGGAAGCGCACCGAGGTCAGC
>JANYFP010000392.1 GCA_025362555.1 Verrucomicrobiota bacterium | reverse complement strand
TCCCAAGATAAGATCACAATCCGTCGCAAGACGGTGCAAGGTCCGGGTAGACCACCCGGTTGATAGGGCAGAAGTGCAAGCGTAGTAATACGTTCAGCTTACTGCTACTAATGACCTTGCCGGTTTATGCAAATACCGATTTCTAGGCGTTTATTTCACTTCCTTCTTTAATCTATCTTGTTTATATAACTTTTATCAATTTCTCCGAAAGGAGTACAAGTTTCCTGGTGACCATATACCGGGGGTTCCACCCGTTCCCATCCCGAACACGGCCGTTAAGCCCCGCGTAGCCAATGGTAGTAGGACGTTAGGTCCCGCGAGAGTAGGTCGTTGCCAGGTTTTTGGCCCGGTTCTTCGAAAGAAGGACCGGGCCTTCTTTTTTTCTAGTGCGATTTTAGCGTTGAGGAAATTTCAATAAAATATCTTTCCCAACTTCTCCTCAAGATACTTAGCACCGTAGAGTACCGTGATACCCCCGATCAGGTAATCGTTCTCATTTGATTGGTGCTGAACTTGGATTTATTTCGTTTTCTCTAGGTGCTGTTGGATCTAGATGGACGGGCGTGGATCCGATTGCGACTGACCATGTTGGTTTAGTTAGAGGACCGACAAGCTTTAGCTCCAGAATGCTGGTGATGGGATTGATCACGATTCCAATAGCGGCTGTTAGCAACGTGCGGCTCTCCTCAAATGGCTTGAATTTTGCGATGAAATCCAAGGTGTTTGTCTCAAGGATAAAATCGCCTCGCGCATCAATGACAGCACTTGGTCCCGTGATTTTCAGATCGGGAAAATGTACTCGACCATTTTCAACTCGAAAGCTTGTATGCGCTGAATCCAGTTTTAGTGAGCTGAAATTTAACGATAGCCCACTTAATACTTGTGAGAGGAGTCCAAATAAATGGATTTCCCCTAAATCTGCGCCGATAAGCGCTGCATTTCCAGTACCTGAGAAACTTGTAATTGTGTCCGGCGAGCCTTGGGCCGAAAGCGCGATGTCCAGGTGACCGCCAGAAACGCGCTTAATGAGTTCACTATCTGCAGCGTAAGCTGGTTTTTGTTTGTTGCGTTTTAATTGATATTCTTGGACCGCAATAACAGTTTGTGCCAACTCGGCTCCATTAAGGTAAAGGTCGAACCCTAGTCTGCGTGCATCGACTGGACCGCTAAGCGTCGCTTTGCCTGCTCCTTGTCCTCCGAGTGCATTGAATTGAATTTCAGTGAGGCGAATTTCGGTGTCTGAAACCGCCCCGTTGAGGCGAATACTATCCAACGGAAAATCATAATAGTGCAGACCGCCTTCCGCATGTCCGGTAAAAGTGTAATTTGGCTTTGCCACTAGACCTTGAGCAGTAATCCATCCTTGGGCATGTACGTGGGGCGGCTCGGAAAATCGAAGTGTTGCCATGACTTCGTCGGCTTTGCCTTCCAACATTCCGTGGTAAGTTTCCGGATCAATGTTTCCCTCAAGCTCGAATTCTATTCGGCTCATTTCCTTTCCATCAAGATTTGCCAAACGCTTTAATGAACCGCTCAGTGCCTGGGCCCCGTTTGCCCTAGTTCCATTGAATTGAATTACGTGGGTGTAGAGTGGTCGCAGAAAAACGATTGCTTGGACCTGATCGAATTTTCCTCCCCAAACACTGGCCGTATTTCCCTCTGCTCGTCCAAAGTACTCGGTGTGTGATACATCTTTCCATCGCCCTTGTACATCGACGTCTCCCTCAGGAAGAGCATTTGGGAAACTGAAATGATCGCTCCAGAAATCGCTCCACCAAGTCCCATTGAACCAGCCGCTGATTTTTTGGGGCAGTAGTTTGCCTTTCAATAGCATTCGATAATCCGTCGAAGTGAAGTCCATCCAGTAGGAACCGCGTGCAACATTTTTCCCCATTTCGACTTGGGCGTCATAGGCGAGAAAGCTCATCCCGATTATATCGATCCGCCCGCGGGCAGACGTTATCTTAACGTCGTGGGAGTTGATTCGGCCGGCGGCAACGCGGCTGATTAGTCTTTCGAAGTGCCAACCGGGGGATAGGATTGCTTCGGCGGTAACTGCCACAGGGTCGCTGAATATAAAATAGGGCGCTGCCCGCGGAGTGTGTTTGGCAAGGACTCGATTGATTATTTCGGGAGAACCGCTCCCTTCGGCTACGATTCGCGCACTTTGTTTTGCCAAATTAGCGTCAACGTCGGCAATTAGGCATTCCCCGCCGACTTGCAGTACGGTGGAAACTTTGAGGTTCGGCCATTCGTGCAAATCGGCACGCAGCAAGGGGGCCAGCAATCTCTCGTTGTCTACTGCTAGCGATCCGATGGTGATTATGGCTTCAATAGGTCGAACGGCAAAGTTTCTAGGAGAGAAACGTGAGTTGAAAATAACATCCACTTTATCTAACGCGAAAACATCTGGCTGGCTCACACTGCGGGTGGTCGCGTGCAGTCGTACTATGCGTTCGCTATTTCCGTCTAATCGTAGGTTGGTGGTAATAACTAAGGCGCCGAGTGTGAGTGGTTGCGACCATGGCTGATGGGCGGCATCGGCGGTAAAGACGCATTCGGCGGTATTGCCGACGACCGCCTGAGTTTCTAAACGCACATTCAGGGAGGGTTCGTCAAAGGCTTTGAGGTGATCGATATCCATGACGAGACGGCGGGCGAGTTGGAGGAACTGCGTCGTCAATTCCTCGGGGGTGGATTGCTTCATTCCCGCAGAAGAAGGTGGCGTGGTAAAATCTCCTTGGACCATGACTTTAAGTGGGCCAATATGGCCAGTCAGTTGATCGATATGCCAAAGATTGTCTTCGTGCCGCACTATTACGGCGAAATCACGAATGAGTGGTTCTGCCGTACCACTCGGTGACAGAATTGCTGGCAATTGCAGTGTCGCTCCTTCCAGTTTGATTTCGTCGGGGATTGGACGACCGGCTAGGATCGACCAAAAACTACGTCTGAAATAAACGAGTCGGCTTTTTAGTAGCGGCTCCTCAAAATTCTTGGATCGCAACTGCACCTCTTCGAGTAAAATTTGGCCAGTGGGGTTTATGCGAGCGCGTCCGAATTTAATCGTGAAGTTCGCTTCGCTGAGGCGGGCCTCAACTCGCCGTAAAATAAAATCCGGGACAGGTAGTTCTCTTGCTATTAGAATATACAGCAGTACCGCCAACGTTGCGGTCAGTGTCAGCCACATCGCCCAAAAGAGGAGCGAGACGAAACAGGAACCGCAAAATCGCAGCCCCGGTTTGAACCACGACGGTTGGTGGGTTGGCACTTTTAAAACTAGCCGTAAGCTACGGCTTTTGCAAAGCGTCTACCGTGGGCGCAGTAGGCTTCGCTAGGGTGTTGTTCGCAGGTGGACTGGCACTCGTCGCTGGTAGCCCCGGGTCATTTTTTTCGCGATAAATCAGAGTGAAGAGCGCATCGACTAGTTCTTGGGGAATTTCGAAAACAGGTCCGCCAAATTCGGCTGTACCGGCAATCTGCGTATTGCCTCCAAGTCGTTCGGTCAGGAAGAGTGTGGAGGTGGACTTTGCCGCAGTCCCGCTGCCGCCGGCGAACGAGGAAATTATATCGAGGCGGTATTTCCAAGGACGCGGACCTTGAGGTGTATCAGCGTGGTCCGGATTGAAGGAGTCCGCAGTGAATCGTTTCGCACGGAGCGTATGCAATTGGATTAGCATAACGCCAATAGCTTTACGCCGGGCTTCAGATTCGTCTGATACCACGAGATCCCAAGTCGTCTGGGTCTCATTTAATTGCTTAACGTAAATCGGCGCTTCCCCCTCGAGTTGGGTTAATGATAATCCTTGGATTTTTGCGCCTTCGGGCAGCGTGCGAAGCAGACGCTGCCGATAGTGACGCGCTAGAACTGGCGAGGCTTCCAGTATGTCAGGCACAATCTGGTAAACGAAAGGCGCCGGTGGAACCCGTGCAAAAGCTACGCCTTTGTCCGCACCCACTCCGATCTGGAGTGTAATGCTTGAACCTTCAGTCCCTTTTAGGCCGCCGCCGCTGCTGAGGGTGAGGGTGATTTCCCGATCAGGCCGGTTGAAGCCCCATGTCTCCAATTGCATCGATGACGGTGCGTCACTAAGGAATTCTGTTTTGGACAGTAGGTGGAGTTGTTGCAGGAGCTCTTCCACCACTGCCGTGTCGGAGGGACTAGTTAACGGGGCTTGGCCTGGGAGGCGGATAACACTTTGCCAAGGTGGAGTCCCTGCAACAAGTTGCTGCAGAGTCAGACTGGTTTCGCCGGGCGCGCTTAGGGTTAGTGCGGTGACGTTGTGGGGATCAAAATCGAGTACATGCGTATCGCGTAATTTTTCCTGTGCACTTCGCAGATCTTCAATCAAGGCCGTGGAAATTGGGACGGTGAAGACATCGGTTTTGTCTTCGAATTTTGCGAAATATTCCAGATCGGTCGCGGTCCCTTCACGGGCTGTAGGCGAAGCAGGATTTGTCTTGGGTGGCACGATCGCGCCGAGCAGCAGTGTTTCCCGACGGAGATTCCCTTCCAGCGTGATGCGCAAACTAGGGACATTGAGCCCGGTGCGCTCAAGATCCGATAAGGCGATATCTGGGAAACTTTTCGCGGTCAGAGCGTTCAAGGCATTGATCGTCATTTCTACTTTCGCTTTGCTCGCGCGGGTGTGGATGGGGGCTTCGAATCCCCAGCGTGCATTGGCATCACGCTGGAGCCGGACTTTTAGCGCGGTCGTCTGGATATTCAGCGATCGCACTTCGAAAACCGGGATGGTGAAAACAGACTCCGAGCGCAGCGATTCAATCGGCAAGCCGATGCTATCGGCCAGACTCCGGCTGACGACGTGGATGCGGGTCCCATCGGGTGAAAGGAGATAGAGGCGGTTGGCAATTTCCGTGTTATCGCCGATCTTGGTAACGTAGCTTTTTCCAGCGGAAACAAACGTTAGGGTGAACGCGGGATTTTCCAGACCATACTCCGCCAAAGTTCTTCCGCTCTTGATCAGTTCCTCGACGGTGAAACTGGTTTCGTGCTCGAGAAACTGCAGTTCATTTAGGATGCGGTCGATGGCATTCCGGTTTGCGGGCCAGTCGTGGGGTTGAGCGATCCACCAGGATTCTCCGCGGCGTTCGATTTTTAGCGCGGGGCCCGTGCGACTGGTTCGCGTGATCGACTCAATGGTGGCGACTTCGGGGCCATAAACTTTTTTGCGTGTTTCAAGCGTGGCTTTGTCCCGAAAGAACGCGCCCTCATAGTGAAATATGTAGTAGAATAAAACTACGTTTAGAAAAATTAAAATGACCGTGACTTTGGAGCGCATCGGAGAAAAGGGCTGAGGACGAAAGGCTGGATGGCTGAAGAATTAAAACCGTGAGACGGCGGAGACTCAGCGTTCGAATTGGTGGCGGAGTGGAGATCGGTTGGATTTCAGTGCTTCGGTTTTGCGTCACTTAATTTCGCCGGGTCCAATAGACGATAAATCCGAGCACGGCGATGACTCCGGGCACGACCGCAAGGAGACCGAGACGCAGGCGCATGAGTTCCTCTTGACTGAGTGAGAGCTGGAAACGCTGGATGGGGCGGGCCGGGATATTCAGTTGGGTATCGCGGTCTGCGGTCCAGTTTACCGTAGCAAGGAAGAGGTTGAGGTTGCCCGCGGAATTAATGCGATTGTTCGTCACCACATCGGCGGTTCCGAATACCGCAAGGCGCCCGCCGCGCACACTCAGCGGAAGATTGTTAGCAGGCTGCGTACGCTCGGAAATAACCATGACCCCGAGTCGGCCGTGCAAATCCTGGCCAGGGGTATATTGGGGCGGCGCGCCCGATCGATAATCGGATTCCCCCCAAGCCTTTTCACTGGTGGCAATGAGCTTCTTGACGTTGAGCCCATCGTTGGCGGAGCGACCGGCTTCATCGCTCACCACGAGGGCCCAAGGAGAAACAACCACCGCCAAATCATTGCTGATAAGGTTATCCGTAATATGACTGACCGGATCGGCGACAAATGTCCATAGCCGGAGGTCACCGTTCTCAGTGAGACTCTTTGGGTCGGGATCGAGAATGATTTTATCGTAGACGATAACGCCCCAGTCAAAAAGCAAACTATCGAGTCCGTGCTGTTTTGCAGGCTCCAACATTAAGATCACCCGTCCGGCGCGCGTCTGGAGGAAATTGCGCAACATCTCTTCCTCGGCAGGTTGAAAACGCGTTTGCGGTGCAGCAATAATGACGAGTCCGTGATCGGCATCATCCGGGATTTTTGTCACGAGACTAAGATCGAGACCGACGAGCTCAAAATTGCGGTGGCGAAGTTCGATCCCCAGATCGGAAAGACCTCGGTTGGGTTTGACATCGTCGAACCGCATCTCGCCGTGTCCGGCGATGAAATAGATCTTCTTTTTTTCCAAGCTTGAGACATCGAGAATCGCAGCAGTGAGTGCGGCTTCGCCAAGAAAAGATTCTTTGCGGGCGGCCTTAAGGTTTACCCGATAGAATTCACTGAGAGGCATCTCGCGGCGAGTTTTACCGCAAATCAAGACCACCACATTCGGCCGATCGATCTCAAGTTCCTCGGCCTCATGTCGATTTTGGTAAACGTTCACTTCGTGGACGACGATCTTTCCATTGGGGCTATTGCGGGTCGCATAAGTGTATTCACGTAGCAGGCCGGTGATGTCGCGGTAGGCTTGCGCGACTTGGTCGTTGTCGCCGTCATCCGTGAGCGTGACGATAATCTTTACTTCGCGTTGCAAGCCTTCCAGATAAGATTTCGTCTCCGCAGAAAGTGAGTACCGGTGGTTCTGCGTCAGGTCGAAGCGCCAAGTATGATTGAGCGCGATATAATTCAGGCCGCCAAACAACGCCAAAAATAACGCTGCCTGTAATAGCAGGTTGGTCGTGCGAATCCAGCGGGCGGCGCGAAAGCTATCGGCGAGGTTCATGCTAGCTGTTCAGGATTTTATATTCGACGCCGAGAATACTGAAGATGAGCGCGAGCACCGCGCCGGTCACATAAAAAAACGCCTGGCGAGTATCGACGACCCCGTGGGTAAAGTCTTCGACGTGACTGAGGATTTGCAGCGTATCCACGCTGGCCTTGAGCGGCTGAAGAACTTCGGCGTTTAATGCATTGGTTTGGCCAAGGAAGCGCAGACCGAAAATGAGGCCAAAGAGAATGGTGAAGGTCAGAATCGCGGCGACCTCATAGCTGCGGGTTAACGCGCTGGCCAATATCCCAACCGCGATAAAGAGGAGGCCGCTGATGGCGATGAAAAGAAAGCCGCCAATGAGAGGACCCGAATCGAGGTAGCGGGCGTCTCTTGCGTAGATATGCAAAATATAGTGGAAGCCGAGTGTCGCCCCCCAAAGCAGCATATAGAATAAATAAGCTGCGGAAAATTTCCCCAAGACTACTTCGGCGGTGCTGACCGGCGTCGTCAGCAAGGTTTCGAGCGTCCCCATGCGGCGTTCCTCGGCGAAGCTCTTCATCGTGAGCAGCGGCACCATGAAGAAGACGGGAATCCAAAATGAATTGAAGAAAATGGCTGCGGGAGCTATCTCTTGCGCCTGCTTGCTGTAATCGTCCAAAATGACCGTGAAAATGCCACCCATCACGAGCAGGAAAAGCACTGCGGCGACATAGGTGATGGGACTGAATAACAAGGCCCGGATCTCCTGCGAAAGTATGGTGGGATAATGGCGCATGGCGTGGGATCAGGCTTTGGGTAGGGGAGCGCGATTGTCGCCCTGACTGTTTTTTTTATCCGGCAACCGGGCATCCCAACTGCGGCGGGTCGCAGCGAGAAAAACGTCTTCCAGCGACGGTTCGGTTCGGCTGATTGATCGGATCCGGTAGCCTTGTCCCGGCAAAACTTGCAGTAGCTTTTCGCCCAGATCCGCGGTCGCCTCGGTCATGAGCGAGGCAATAAAAAAACCGTCGCTGCCGGGTTCGCTCAGTGAGATAGTTTTAAGGGTGGTATCGATGGCCGCTAAATGTCCGCCGAGTGAAGCTGCGTCTCCGGCGAGTTCGAGGCGATAACTCGTATGTCCAAAAATATCCCGCCGCAATTCTGAGGGCGAACCTTGGGCAACGATTCGTCCACTGTTAATGATGAGAACTCGGTCGCAGGTGGCCTCGATCTCGGGTAAAATGTGACTCGATATGATGACGCTCATCCGGCCGCGGAGACTGGCAATCAGGTCGCGGACAATGAGAATTTGATGGGGATCGAGTCCGATCGTCGGCTCGTCCATGATGATGACGGCCGGTTCTGCGAGGATGGCTTCCGCGATGCCGACACGTTGTTTATTTCCTTTGGAAAGATGTCCGAGGATGCGATGACGGTTGCGTTTGATATCGCAGAGTTCGAGCACCTCCTCGATGCGGGCCCGCAGTTTGGCGCGGGGCATTTCTTTCAAGCGGCCGCGGAACCAGAGGTACTCGGACACGCGCATGTCGTCTGGCAGCGGATTATTTTCGGGCATGTATCCCACAAACCGCTTAGTGGCTTCAGGCTGACTGGCCACAGGCACACCGCAAATATGCACCGAGCCGGAAGTAGCCGGGAGGTAACCGGTCAAGATCCGCATCGTGGTGCTTTTACCGGCTCCGTTTGGCCCGAGCAGACCAATGATCTCCCCACGCTTGACGCTGAAGCTGAGATCGTTGACCGCGTTGAGCGATCCGTAGCTTTTTTTGAGGTGTGAAACCTCAATGGTAATGTCGGGGATTTCGGCCATTCAATCGGTGTTGCTAACGCAGGAGTATTTACACGGGGATTCCACGCGACGAGCAAGCTTCCTCATTGTCAGTTTACCGGGTTAATTTCTTTGCTCAGCGTAACTTCACCGGCGCGGAAGCGTTCCGTCCGACCGTTTTCAAGTCGGAGGAGCAGCGAGCCTTCCTTGTCGATGCCCGTCGCCACACCTTTAACCGTCCGCGTGCCCTGGATGACCGTGACCGGACGACCGCGCAGCACATCGTAGCGCAGCCATAATTCCTCGAATTTCTCCTGATAGCCGCCTTCAACAAATTGGCTGTAGGCGGCCAATACGCGCCCGATCAGTGCGGCTGCAAATCGATTGAGGTCAACGGGTGCACCGGAGGCCTCGGCGAGCGAGATGGCGGTGTGTTCAAGCTCGCGCGGCAGGTCCTGCGCCTGAACATTGAGATTGAGCCCAAGCCCAAATACCAACTCGCGGATTTGATCGGCATCGATGCGCGCTTCGGTCAGCATGCCGCCCGCTTTGCGACCGTTAACGAAAAGATCGTTGGGCCATTTGAGGCCGGGCACGATTTTGCAGAAGTTCGCGACGAGCTCGCAGATATTTAAACCCATCCACAGGGTGAAATCCTGCATGCGCCCTGGTTCCAGTTCCGGACGAAAGACGAAGGTGGAATAGAGATTGCCCGCAGCCGGACTGTGCCAGACGCGACCGCGGCGGCCCCGGCCTTGGGTTTGAGCGCCGGCCAAAATTACGAGCGGTACCGGGCAGTTGGCGGCGAGTTGGCGTTCCGCTTCGCTATTTGTACTGTCCACACTTTCGAGGCAAATGACCTGCGGAGCTCGCGAGCGCCCGGAGAGATAAGCCTGCACTAAAGCGGGGTGTAATTTCGAGGGAGGCGTGGCTAACTTATAGCCACGGCTGCGAATAGCTTCAAAGGTGAAGCCTTGCTTCGTAAGCTTCTGTAACTGCATCCAAACGGCTACCCGTGAAATCCCGAGAAGCTTGGCTAACCGAGTCCCGGAAACGAAGCCTGATTCCGCCGCCAGCAATTCGCGTAAAATAGTGATTTCGGTGAGGGCCATGGAAAATAATATCGTCGAGTGACGGCGTCACGTTAAGAAATCACAGAACCATGGGTGGGCAAATAGCATTTGTTGATTTTCTGCATTCAGCGGCGAACGATTCGGCGCCGCCCGCCGGCCTGACCGGCGCACTTCAAGCCCTGTGGTACGATCACCGAGAGCAATGGGACGTAGCGCATAATCTCGCGCAGGCAGCGGGCGAAAAAGACGGCGCTTGGGTTCACGCTTATTTACATCGAAAAGAAGGGGACGAGGCGAATGCGGCGTATTGGTATCGCTTGGCGGTGCGGCCGACTGTTTCGAGCTCGTTGTCGACAGAATGGGAGCAAATTGCGCGTGCTTTGCTCGCGGGAACGGATTAATGCCCAGTGCGAATTAAGGCCGGTTGATCGCATCGCGCAGTACCTTGGCCTGCTCGGGGTCACTGACTTCAACCACTCGGGCGAGATTGGCGGTATCGGTCGCCATTTGGGCGTGTTGCTCGCGATTGTATTCATCGCGGGCACGCTCAGCCGCGGACACGCCACCAAACCATGAAGGCAGGGCGAATTTATTTAGAAAATTCCGGTCGAAAGAACTCAGCTTTTCCTTGGCCAGTTTATCATTGAAGGCGGCGCTCGTCATCATCACCTCGTCGTTCAGGCGCGGGCGTTTCCTTGGCGTTACTTTTACTTTTTCCAGTTGCAGTACCTCCGGATCAGGCGCTGGGGCTGCTTCCGTCACAGTGGGGCCGGTCGCGGCGGGTTTCTCGGGAGCTGGCGCGATGTATTTTGGCAGCTTGTCCGTGAGTTGTTGGGCTACGGTGGGCGATAATTTCGCGGGGCTCGGGGCTTCCGACGCGATTTTTACCGCTTCGGCCGAGGGTGGAGGGCTCAATTGTGCCGTTGCGGTCAGCGTGGTCACGACTACTAGCGCAATAATTTTTCCGGCGGATTTCATGATAGTGAGGTGGACAGCAGAGAAGGGCGTGGGTGCGGTAAAACCGATATTATTTTGACCACCGGCGGAGGCACAACGCACGCTCAGACTTTCGCGAGTGAAGCCGCGAGCGCTCGCAGCCGTGGCCAATGCATCTCGGGAATTGCCGGACCGAGGTGTTGCACGCATTCAGCGCCGAGGGCCGAGCCGAGCGCGCCGGCCGCCGGCACGGAATGGCCCTTCAAATAGCCGTATAAAAATCCGCCTGCCCAGGCATCGCCCGCACCCGTGGTGTCGATTACTTTGCTTACCTTGATTGGTTCGATGCGATGCAGGTCCTGGCCGTGAGCGACCCACGCGCCATCCTTGCCGATTTTAACTGCCCCGATGCCGCCGAAACCTGCGAGTTTGCGGGCTTGGACATCGTACGGCTCAGTGCTTTGGAAGAGGGCTTTGATCTCATCTTCATTCGCGAAGACGACGTGTACTCCCTCTTTGAGTTGCGCCAGAATCCAGTCGCGGGCGACGTTGACGACTTCGAAGGACGCGAGTTCCAGGCTGATCGTGCATCCCGCCGCGCGGGCCGTGCGCGCAACCTTGTCCGCCAGGGCTGGGTTGAAGAGCAGATAACCTTCAATGTGGGCATGCCGGGCGCCGCGAAAATCATCGAGGGTGATCTCGTCCGGGCTCAGCGTCATGGCGGCGCCGAGGTGTGTGCGCATTGTGCGTTGACCATCGGGGGTGACCAAGGAAAGGCAGCGGCCGTTGGGCAGGGTGGCGCGCTTGAAGCGCGACCCATCTCCGCCTGCGGCGATAAAGTTGGTGAGGTAATCATCGGCGGTGATATCGCGACCGATTTTGCCCAAATAAGTGGACCGCAAGCCGAGTCGCGTGGCACTCAAGGTGGCGTTCGCGGCCGAACCGCCGGGCGTGACTGCGAGCTGCGTTCCGACCTTGGCCACGAGGGCGGCGATATCGTGGTCATCGACGAGCACCATGCCGCCTTTTTCACCGGTCACATGGCTGGTGAGAAACGATTCGGGGACGTGCGCCAGCAGATCCATAATGGGATTACCGATGCCGATGAGATCAAAGGACTGTGGGGTCATGAAAAATGTCGCGTGCGGGGGTTAACTGACGGTCAGGTTGGTGGCGAGGATGGGGTCATTGTCCACCTCGATGAGGATGGAATATTCGCCGGGTTGGTCGAAGCGCAGATTGCGCAGTTCGTTGATGAGATTGATGCGGTGCAGGGGACTTTGAGATTCAAATTCACGCTGCAGCAGCTCGGTGTGGTTGATCGGATCGAGGCTCAGGGATATCTTGATCATGTGCTTGCCCGGCTGCACGTCCGTGAGGGTGAGAAACCACACCATGTAAGGGTGGACCACCGGAAACGCCCGCGCCTTGATGTTGGAAAACACGCCAAGCAGGGTGTGTTTTCCCGACGATGGATCGATGTGCACCGCATCGCAGGTGATCCAAGCTAGGAGTGAGGGCTTTGACTGCACCCGGGCACCATGCCGCGAGAGCGGGGAGCGGCAAACTATTTTCGAGGATTTTCATAGCGGAAATTGCGGTGCGAACACCTTTTTCTTGTGTATGGTTAAGCGGCGGTTTTTACCCTTAGGCGTGAAGTATATTTTTGTCACAGGTGGTGTAGTGTCATCCTTGGGCAAGGGCCTGACGGCGGGAGCTCTCGGCGCATTACTCGAGCTGCGCGGACTCAAGGTCCGCATTCAGAAATTCGATCCGTACCTCAACGTCGATCCCGGCACCATGAGCCCGTTCCAGCACGGCGAAGTCTATGTCCTCGACGACGGCGCGGAGACCGACCTCGACCTCGGCCACTACGAGCGTTTCACCTCGGGCAAGCTCTCCCGCCAAAACAGTCTTTCTTCCGGTCAAATTTACGAGGCGGTCATCGCCAAGGAACGCCGCGGTGATTACCTCGGCAAGACCGTGCAGGTGATTCCGCACGTCACGAACGAAATCAAAAAGCGGATCTATGGCGGCGGCAAAGGCGTCGATGTGCTCATCACGGAAATCGGCGGCACGACGGGCGATATCGAGGGCTTGCCATTTCTTGAAGCGATGCGCCAGTTCGCCCTCGAAGTCGGACCGCATGATTGCGTTTTTATCCACGTCACCCTCATTCCTTTCTTGAAGGCCGCTGGTGAACTGAAGACGAAGCCCACGCAGCAGAGCGTCGCAAAACTGCGTGAGATCGGCATCCAGCCCCACATTCTTGCCTGCCGCTGCGATCATCCGCTCACGCAGGAAATGCGCGAGAAGATCAGCATGTTCTGCAACGTGCCGACGAAGGCTGTGATCGAGGAACTCGACGTGGAGCATTCCATTTACGAATTGCCACTCATGCTGCAAAAGGAAGGCCTCGATCAGCTCGTAATCCAGCAACTCGGCCTTAAGCTTCCGCGTAATCCAAAGAATATCTGGTCCGAAGTCGTCCGCCGGATCAAGGCCCCGAAGCATGAGGTGCGCATCGGCGTCGTCGGCAAATATATCGAGCTGCAGGACGCCTATAAATCCGTTTACGAATCACTCAGCCACGCAGGCATTGCCAATCAGGCCCGGGTGAAGATCATTCGCATCGACGCCGAAAATCTCGAGGACCGGGCCGGTCTCTCGCGTTTGAAATTGCTCGATGGTATTTTGGTGCCGGGCGGTTTCGGCGATCGCGGCGTCGAAGGTAAAATTGCCGCGGTCCGCTTTGCGCGGGAAAAGAAAATTCCTTACTTCGGCCTTTGCCTCGGCATGCAGGTCGCCGTCATCGAATACTCGCGAAATGTCCTCCGTTTAAAGGGCGCGAATTCCGTGGAGTTTGATGTGAACACTCCGCATCCGGTCATCGCACTCATGGATGAACAGCGCCACGTCGTCCTCAAGGGCGGCACGATGCGCCTCGGGGCTTACGAGTGCAAACTCAAGCCCGGCACGCTGGCTCGCAAAGCCTACGGCAAGGAAGTCGTGAGCGAGCGCCACCGCCACCGTTTCGAGGCGAACAACGAATACGTTCCACGTCTCGAAAAAGCCGGCATGATTATCAGTGGCTGGAATGCCAAGCGCGGTCTCGTCGAAGTCGTGGAAGTGAAAAACCACCCGTGGTTCGTCGGTGTGCAATGCCATCCTGAATTCCAATCCAAGCCCAATCAGGCCCATCCGCTTTTCGCCGCCTTCGTCGCGGCCGCGATTAAGTTTCAGAAAAAACGGTAGGATTTCCACCATTCGTCGCTGTGGCGGATGGTTGAGCTGACCGGCTTCACTCTTATGCTGTTCGATAAATCCAAACTCCTCCTTCTCGCCGGTCCGTGCTCGTTGGAAAACGAACAAGTCTGCCGCGCCGCAGCGGAGATGCTCACGAAACTCGCGAAGCAGCACCCGGAGCTGAACATTGTGTTCAAGGGCTCGTTCGATAAAGCCAACCGCACTTCACTTAGCGGTGATCGCGGCCCGGGCATGGATGAAGGCCTCGCGCTCCTCGCTCTTATTAAAAAAGATTACGGCTTTCCCGTGGTCACCGATTTTCACGAGCGGCAGCAGGCCGCCGTGGTCGCTGAAGTTTGCGACGTGCTGCAGATTCCCGCTTTTCTCTGCCGGCAGACGGATCTCCTGCTCGCGGCGGCGGCAACCGGTCGCGTTGTCAACGTCAAGAAGGGGCAATTTCTTTCCCCGCAGGAAATGGAGTTTGTCGTCAGCAAATTGAACCAGGGGCACGCCAAGGAAATTTGGCAGACCGAGCGCGGCACTACTTTCGGCTATCAAAATCTCGTCGTCGATATGCGTTCGTTTGCGCAGATGAAGGCGCTCGGGGCCCCGGCAATTTTTGACGCCACGCACAGCGTGCAGCAGCCCGGCGCGGCCGGCGGCAAGACGGGCGGCCGACGCGAATTCGTGCCGCCGCTCGCCAAAGCTGCACTCGCCGCCGGCGCGGACGGACTCTTCATCGAAACCCATCCCGATCCGGTCCACGCGATTTCCGACGGCCCGAATCAAATTCCAACGACCGAAATGCCCGCGTTGATTGCCTCCTGCCTCGCAGTCTGGAAAGCCGTGAGGGAATGATTTTTGAGCGGGCGATTTCCCTCCTGCGGAGGCGCTCTTCTCGGCATTGACCAAGCAGGACAAACCCGCAAATTAGCGCGAATCCAGAACCACTTCATGTCCACCTTCATCATTGACGTCCCCATGCCCGCGATGGGCGCAACTGTGAGCGAGCTCACGATCATCAGCCTGGCAGTCGCTCCCGGGGCCAAGGTTACCAAAGGTCAAAAGCTCGCGGAATTGGAGAGTGACAAGTCCGCCTTTGATTTCGAATCACCGGCGGAAGGCGTAATTCTTGAGGTTCATGGGAAATCGGGCGAAGTGAAATCCTCCGGTCAATTGCTGTTCCGGATGGAAACGGCGGACCAAAGTTTAAAACACCTTGAAGCCAGCGCCGCCAAGCCTGCAGGATCGGTTGCCGCCCATGCGCCTGTTGCAGCAGCGACGGCGAAGACGTTGGTCTGGACACCGCGTGCGATTAAAATGACTCAGGAAGCCGGTCTCGATCACACGACGATTCACGACATCGAAGCGACCGGTCCAGGCGGCCGCGTATCAGGCGACGACGTGACGAAGTATCTCGCCGCGAAGAAAGGGTAGGGCGCGGCGTCTCGAAAAAAGTTTCGATCTTTGGTCAGCGGACGCCCGCAAGCTTTGGCTTCGCGTAGGCCAGCGAGCTTGCTCGCGCTCTGATACATCCGCCGGCGGGCTGGGCTGCGCTACTGCGGTCGCAACGCCGATCCCGATTCAAAGCGCCGAGGTTAAAGGATGTCTTGGTATCAGCCGCCGAGCTCGTGACTCAAAATACTCAGCGCATAAATTGCCGCCGTATCACTGCGCAATACCAGTGACCCAAGGGTGATCGGTTGAAAGCCAGCAGTTATGGCGGCGGTCATTTCCGTCGGTGAGAAATCGCCCTCCGGTCCGACCAACCAAAGAACTTTTTTGGGCGCGGCACCACCGTGTTTCTCGTGATAGTGCTTGAGTGCGGTCTTCAGTGTCGTGGCGCCGGCGTGCAGACTGGCGATCAGTTTCAAATCGTAACCGTGAGTGGACGAAATGAACGCCGCGAAATTTTGAATGGGGTCAATGGCGGGCAGCCACGGATTGCCGCACTGCTTCGCCGCCTCAATGGCGGCGGTGCGCCATTTCTCCACTTTCTTTTCCGCCCGATCCCCCTCCAAGTGAACCTGCGTGCGCTCGCTGAGCAGTGGCACGATGTGCGCGGTGCCGACCTCCGTAGCTTGCCTGACAATGTCGTCCATCGTGGCCCCTTTCGGCATCGCCTGCGCCAGGGTAATTTCATGCGGCAGCGGTTTCGCCTGCCGGCTTTCTCTGACGTGGAGGACGGTCGCATTTTTGCTGGGCTCGATGCACTCCGTGATCCACTCGCGGCCGTGCCCGTCGAAGGCGATGACGGGATCACCACGCGAGCATCGATTCACCGTCACGAGGTGATGACTCTCCTCGGCGTTGAGTCGGATTTCCGTCGGCTCGCGGTCGGTAGGCTGACAGTAGACGCGGAAGTCTGGCATGCGGACAGAGTGCCATAAAAGTGAGGCCGGCGTCAATCGCGCGGCAGTGGAGCAGCTACTTCCAGGTGGGATCGGATTGTCGGTTTTTGTAGGCGGGGTGCCCTCACCCCG
>JANYFP010000383.1 GCA_025362555.1 Verrucomicrobiota bacterium | reverse complement strand
GGTCGCCCGCCATCACGAGGCGGGCGGCGGCCCCGTTGACCTGCACTTGGCCAAGTTCGCCATAAATCACATAGGTCGTGAAGCGAGCGCCATTGGTGATGTCGTAGACATCCACTTGTTCGAACTCGAGCAAGCCGGCGGCCCGGCACAATTCGCGGCCCAAAGAAATGGAGCCTTCGTAGTCCATGTCCGCGGACGTGATAGTGGCGCGATGGAGTTTCGCTTTGAGAAAAGTCAGTTGCATACGAAATAATTATTTTTTGTCCTGCCCCGATTCCTGATTCATGGCTTCCGCCTGTTTCAACCCCCAGAGCACGAGCTCCGGAACGATTTCGTCGAAGAGCGCCTCGGCTTCAAACATCCGCGAAAAGCCGCCGGTGCCGATGATGCGTGGCTTGCTCGCGGGAAAGGCTTCCGCCTGTAACGACGCGAGGATGTGTCGGATCGCCCCGACGTGGCCGTGGTACAGGCCCGATTGGATGCTTTCGACCGTGGTGCGACCGAGTACGAACTCGGGACGCGCGATTTCCACCCGGGGTAATTTCGCGGTATTGCTCGCCAGTGACGCCGCCGAAACGCCCACGCCCGGAAGAATCACGCCGCCTAAATAATCCCCGTCGGCCGTCACCACTTCGACGGTCGTCGCGGTGCCGCAATCCACGACGAGCAAATCCTGCTTGGGATAGCGGCGAGTGGCGGCAATCGCGCCTGCAATGCGATCCGCCCCGACTTCGTGCGGGTTGCGATAACGCACTTTCAAACCGGTCTTCACCCCGGCCTGCAGGACGAACGGTTCGCAGTGAAAATATTTTACGGCGGCCCCGCGCAAGGCATGCAATGCAGCGGGTACCACCGAACAAATCGCCACGCGCTGAATCGTGCGCGGGTCCACGCCATTCTCGCGCAGCACGGCGGCGAAGAAGATCCCGAGTTCATCTGATGAATCAGGCGTCCGGGTGGATTTGCGAAACTGACACCGCAACGTGTCGCCATCGAACACGCCGCCGTGAATTTGACTGTTACCGATATCGAGACAGAGGAGCATTGGGAAAATTAAGGTGGCTCAGTGAACGGCAGCAGCAACTTTACGCCGCGAGGTGTGGGCTCGCCAACGGAAATCGCGGCGTAAAGCCGCTCGTACAGTTTCGGATTCAGAAATAGAATTCATGATCATGATCGCACCTCACCCCACCGGTTGCGCACCTGCCACCAGCAGTTGCTCCAGCGCCACCGCGAGGTCGCGGCGTGTTGCGCAACGCACCTCGGCCGCACCATCGCGCCGATAAATGCTCGCCGGAAAATCCCCGCCACTACCCCGATCCGCGAGATCATTGTGCACCACAAAATCTGCGCTGCTGCGTTTCAATAAAGTAGCCACCGCCGCGCTCACCGCCGCTGGAGCTGCGCCGGCCGTCAATTTGAAAGCGACTACCGTCAGTTGCCGATTGCGACTCTGCGATCGCAATGAATCCACCAGCTTCGGCAAGGCACACAAGCGCAGCGTGACTGGCTCGGGTCCGGATTCCATTTTCGCACCGCCCGGCTGATGAACCACTCCCGCGCTGACCACCGCTTCGACGCCAAAATCGCTCACCGCCGCCGCATGGACGACCGCATCAAAATGATCGCCACTCAGGAGACGTTTCAACGCCGCAGCCAATTCCGCGAAACTGGAAAAAGTTTCTTCGCGGACCGTCGCCTCCGCGATCGCAGCCGGGCGGGCCCGCAACAACACGACCTCGTGGCCCTGCCGCGCCAGATAAGACGCCAAATCCGCGCCCGTGCGGCCCGTGCTCGTGTTCGTCAGCACGCGAACGCCGTCGATCGGCTCGGAGGTTCCGCCACTCGTCACGAGCACCCGCAGACGTTTCACCGGTTTGGCGAGACTGGCTTCGACCGCGGCGACAATTTCCATCGGCTCAGCCAGACGCCCCTCCCCCACTTCACCGCACGCCGTGCGCCCTTCGCCGACCGGCAGAAAACACACCCCCCACTGTTTCAACCGGTCCACCGCCGCGACTGTCGCGGGATGCGACCACATCGCAGGGTTCATCGCGGGCGCGATCAGAAATGGCTTCTTCCGGTCATGCGCCAGAAACAACGAGCCCGCCAAATCATCCGCGAGTCCGGCGGCCAAGCGATTGATCGTATTCGCCGTGGCGGGACAAACAATAATCACATCCGCCCACCGGGTCAGATTAATGTGTTCAAGGGCCGCGCCGGGGGCAAAGAGATCGGTCATCACGGCGGAGCCCGTCAGCCCTTCGAGCGTCGCAGGCCCGACAAATTGCAGCGCCGCTTTCGTGGCCACGGTGCGCACACCATGACCGCGTTGCACGAGTTGGGAGATCACCTCGCAAGCTTTGAAACCAGCGATGGAACCGGTCAGAATAAAAAGGATGTTAGTATTCATGTTTCATGTCCGCTCCAATAATACCGACACCCGCCGCCCACCCCATTGGCGAACCCAGCTCGGCGATAGGCTACGTGAGAAAATATTATTAGAGCCGGACATTGTCGATTAAACGGACGCCTTCCAGGCGCACCGCGCCGAGTCGGATGTTTTCGTGATCAGCCACGTAATCCACTCCGAAACCTGCGGCCTCGAGCAGCGGAACCGCCGCCGCGGCCGAGGGAGATTCGCGGAGGATGCGGGAGAATGCGGTCGCCTGCACGCGCCCGACTGGCGACAAACGCGCGTTGCGTGAACTCAACGCGAGACCATCGGCCGCGCGCTCGGTGGAACACGTGACGATTTCCACCGGCAGAAAAAAAGCCTGCGCCATCCCGCGCACCAGTTGAAGTTGCTGCCAGTCCTTCTCTCCAAAATAAGCGCGGTTGGCTTGCACGAGATTCAACAGCTTCAACACCACGGTCAGCACGCCGTCAAAATGGCCCGGGCGATGCGCCCCTTCCCAGCGCAGGCTGAGGTCGGTTTCGGTGACGCGATAATGATAGTCATCGACGTAGAGTTCATTCGCCGGCGGCGTGAGGACGAAATCCACCAGGCCTTCCGACAACGCAATGTCTGCTTCGAGGGTCCGTGGATAAACATTCAAATCCTTTGGATCGTTGAACTGCGTCGGGTTCACAAAAATACTGAGCACTACGAGATCATTCTCCGCCCGCGCCCGCGCCAACAACGCGCGATGCCCCGCGTGCAGCGCGCCCATCGTCGGGACAAAACCCACGGTCCGTCCGGAAAAATCCGGGCCAGCCCGCACCGCTTGCCACTCCCCAATGGATTTGAAAACACGCATCAGGCCAGGACCTCCTCCCGCGCGGGAAACCGGGCGGCACGCACATCGCGAGCGAAAGCGTTCACTGCCCCGAGCACCAGTTCATTTCCTTCCAGATAATGCCGGACGAACTTCGGACGAAATACTTCGTCCAACCCGAGGAGATCAGCCAGCACGAGCACTTGCCCGTCCGTTTGCGGCCCGGCGCCAATGCCAATCGTCGGCATCGTCAGCGCGAGAGAAACGTCGGCGGCGAGCACTGCGGGCACACATTCCAACACGAGTGAAAACGCCCCGAGTTTCTCCAGCGTCAAAGCGTCAGCCTTGAGTTGCTCCGCCGCTGCCGGCGTCCGTCCTTGAACGCGGTAACCGCCGAATTGATTCACCGATTGCGGCGTCAGCCCGAGATGTCCCATCACGGGAATTCCACTGTGAATCAAATGGGAAATAATTTCCTCCTGCCCCGTGACACCTTCGATTTTCACTGCGGTCGCGCCGGCTTGCATTAAAGCACCCGCCGCGCGCACAGCTTCGTCACGCCCGAGGCGCACACTCAGAAAAGGCATGTCAGCGATCACGACCCGATCCGGTGCTCCCCGACGGACGGCAGCGGTATGCGTGCACATCATTTCCACGGTCGCGTGGATGGTCGACGGAAAGCCGTGGACGACCATGGCGGCGCTGTCGCCCACGAGAATGGCGTCCACCTCGGAAGCCGCGAGTAAACGAGCCATCAAGGCGTCGTACGCGGCAATCAGGACGATGGGCTTGGCCTCGCGCTTGGCGCGGGCGAAATCAAGAATACTCTTCATGGAGCCTCCGCAGTTTCCTCTACAAGGAAGACCTGCCGGCGGCCAGAATGGAACGTGGGTGCTTTTCGCATGGCGATGAAGCCTCGGATCCGAGGAGAGAGTTGTGGTTGAATGTCCGGTCGCGATCGAGTTCGCGCTAGACCCGAAAAGTGAACGCCATGATCTTCTCTCCCGCAACTCAAAATCGTGTCATCAGCTGTCCCCTATAAAACCCACGGTAGCGGATTTCCATGGTAGTTCTATTCCCCTTGGTGCGGCCGTTGCTCTTGTCGAGACGTAGCTTAGCAAAGACCAATGCGTAGGCCTTCCGTAGTTCGACCCTCACAATCAGGGGTGCCAGCGAAACACGCAAAAAAGCGAAATAAATCCGGGCCCGACCTTCGCTCCCCTCGATCCTTTCGCGAAACCAAAAACCCGGCCATTGCTTTCCCGATCTGAAGCAGCAAGTGACGGTAAAGTGGTGGATGCATTGTTCACGCGCGACCACACGCCAATTGTCAGGTCAGATTCGTTTGTTCTGTCCCGCGTCTACAATCATCGAACGTTTCCTCGCCCTACCCCGCGCACGCCAACCATCCCCTTACCCGCATGGTGCCCGCCTCACTCTCCTCCATCTTTCTGCTATGAATTACCCCTTCTTCAGCCTTCGCGCCCTGCGGCGTTCCATAATTGCAGTTCTTCCGTGCTGGTTCGGTGCCTTGTCCACCACTGCCCAGCCACAGAAAAACACGATCACCGTTCAAACCGGCCTGCCCGGCAAGGCCATCAGCCCGGATCTGTTCGGCATCTTCTTTGAAGATCTGAATTACGCGGCGGACGGCGGCCTCTATGCCGAGCTCGTCCAAAACGGCTCGTTCGAATATGATTCAACCGAACAAACCGGTTGGAACGCCCTCTCCTTTTGGGAACTGGCACTGCGCGGCGGCGGCACCGGCAAGCTCGGGGTAAAATCCGCCCGCCTGCTCCACGCCAACAATCCTCACTACGTGGCGATCACCGTGGAAAAGCCCGGCGATGGAGTCGGATTGGCCAATGGCGGCTTTGACGGAATCCCGCTCAAAGCCGGTGAAGTTTACGAAGTATCATTTTTTGCCCATCAATTTTTCATGGGCCGCCAATGGAGTTCCGATGACGGCATCAAGGGAAAGCCGATGCCCGTCACGGTGCGCTTGGAAGCGGAAAATGGCGACGTGTTAGCCGAGGCTTCGTGGGATATCGCGGGATACGATTGGCAGCATTTCAGTGCCAAACTCACGCCGAATCGCACGACGGATAACGCGCGTCTCGTCGTACTCGCCAAGGCCCAGGGTGGCATCGCCCTCGACGAGATTTCGCTCTTCCCCAGCAATACATTTCGCCATCACCCCAACGGCCTGCGCGCCGATCTCGCCCAAGTGATCGCCGACTTGAAGCCAAAATTTATCCGTTTTCCCGGCGGCTGCCTTGCGCACGGCGATGGTATTTCCAATTTCTACCAGTGGAAGAACACGATCGGTCCTGTGGAGCAACGCAAAGGACAGAGAAATCTCTGGGGCTATCATCAATCAGTCGGTCTCGGTTACTTTGAGTATTTTCAATTTTGCGAAGACATCGGGGCTCAGCCGCTCCCCGTCGTGCCAGCCGGCGTTTCCTGTCAAAATTCTGACAGCTCCCCGGGCATGGGCCAGCAAGGCGTTCCCCTGACGGAACTGGACGCCTATATCCAGGATTTACTCGACCTGATCGAATGGGCCAACGGGCCGGCGACTTCGAAATGGGGCTCCCTCCGCGCTGCCGCGGGGCATCCCGCGCCGTTCGGCTTAAAGTATCTCGGCGTGGGCAATGAGGACAAAATCACCTCGGTCTTCAAAGAACGCTTCCAGCGGATCTATGCAGCGTTGAAAGCAAACCACCCGGAGATTGTTGTAGTCGGCACCGTCGGCCCCTTTCCCGATGGCGAAGATTTCGCTCAAGGCTGGGCATTCGCGAAGGCGCTAAAAGTCCCGACCGTGGATGAACATTATTACGCCTCACCCCAATGGTTCTGGGATAATCTGCAACGCTACGATCACTACGACCGCACCGCGCCCAAAGTTTACGCCGGAGAATACGCCGCGCACGACAAGGATCGCCGCAACACCCTGCGCTCCGCCCTCGCCGAAGCCGCCGCGTGCACGAGTTTCGAGCGCAACGGGGACGTCGTTCAATTGGCGTCCTACGCGCCCCTGCTCGCGCGCCGCACGCACACGCAGTGGACCCCGGACATGATCTACTTCACCGGCACCGACGTTTTTCTCACGATCAATTACTACGTCCAACAACTCTTCAGCCAGAATAGCGGCGACACCTACCTCGCGACCACCTTGAGTGCGGCATCTCCTTCGCCAACTCTCGCTGTGTCGTCCGTGCGCGATTCCAAATCAGGCGACCTCATCGTCAAGATCGTCAATGGCGCCACCACCACCCTGGCGCTGAGCGTTGATCTCGCGGGGTTGCCAGCCGGCAATCACCCGGCCTTGAAAATCGTGCTGAGCGGAACGGACGCTGACGCGGTGAACGAAGACGGTAAACCACCCCGCGTGAAACCCGAACGATCAGAGCTCACGATCACGCCCGTCTTCGACTACGAGGCACCGGCCAATTCCCTCACGATCTTCCGCATCAAAGCCTAACCTCGTGGCCCGATGATGAACCTTCACACCCTTACGCTTCTTCTATTGCTCCCGCTCCTGTTCTCCCACGCGCGGGCCGAGCCCGCGACTTGGACGGCGGACAACGGCAACGGCAGTTATTCAAACCCACTCTTCTACGAGGATTTTTCCGATCCTGATTTGATCCGGGTCGGCGGCGACTTCTACCTCACCGGATCCTCCATACACGTGATGCCCGGACTGCCCGTGCTGCATTCGACCGATCTGGTGAATTGGAATATGGCGAGCTACGCGTTCGACCGCCTCGACCTCGGTGCGTATTTCCAACTCGACGCCAGCCACGAAAATTATGGCAAGGGCATCTGGGCTCCGTGCCTGCGCTATCACGCCGGCACCTTTTATCTTTTCGCCAACGTCAACGGACGCGGCACGCAGCTCTTTCGCGCGCAAAATCCCGCCGGCCCCTGGGTGCACTCCGAACTCAAATGTTCCCTCCACGATCTATCGGTGCTCTTCGATGACGACGGCAAGGTTTACGTCGTGTGGGGCTATCAGGATTTGAAGTTGGCCGAGCTCAACGCGGATTTCTCAGACATCGTCCCCGGCACCGAGCGCACCCTCTTCACGAAGCAGGCGGGCATGGGCGAAGGTTCGCATTTCTACAAGATCGACGGCCGATATTACATTGTCAGTGCGCTGTGGGACGGGCCCATGCGCATGACCTGTGCGCGCGCTGACCGCCCGGAAGGTCCTTACGAAGTGAAAGTCATCAGCATCGACGAGGATTTCGGACTGGCCCAAGGCTGGCAATTGCGCGACGTCTGGGGCCGCGGGCCGCTGGAGTTGCGGCCGCCGAATCCCGCGAGCCGAGGCCGGATGTCGCTGCATCAAGGTGGAATCGTCGCCACGTCGACGGGCGAATGGTGGGGATTTTCCATGATGGACTCCAACGCGATCGGTCGGTGCACCTGCCTCTCACCTGTTACTTGGCAAGACGGCTGGCCGATGTTTGGCCTGACCGGAAATCTGACTCGCACGCCGCGCATGTGGAAAAAACCCGACACCGGTCGCACCGCACCGCCATCGGCGCCATTCGCGCACAGCGACGATTTCTCCACTCCGCAACTGAATCCCGTGTGGCAATGGAATCATCAACCCGACGATACGAAATGGTCGTTGGCGGAGCGCCCGGGATTTCTTCGATTGCACTCGCTGCCGGCGGCGGATTTTTGGCACGCGCGCAATACCCTCACGCAGCACACCGTCGGCCCGCGCGCCACAGCCACCACGCTGCTCGACGTTTCCGCACTGCGCACCGGCGATCTCACGGGGCTGGGCCTGCTTGATCTCCCCAGCTCGTGGATCGGCCTCCGGCGCGAAGACGATGGACTCAGCATCGAACAATTTAGCGAGCAAACGGGCGCGACCGCGCGAGTGCGACTCGAAGCCAGCCGCGTGTGGCTCCGCGTGAACTGCGACTTTCTCGCGGAGTCGGCGGAATTCAGCTTCAGCCTCGATGGCGTAAAATTCCAAGCACTCGGACCGGCCGCGCATCTCGTGTTTCAATTAAAAACTTTCCAAGGCGTGCGCTGGTCCCTCTTCGCCTTCAACGCACACGGCAACGCGGGCGGCTGGGCCGATTTCGACGAGTTCAAAGTCGATGAACCCACGCCCCGCGGACTCACGCGACCCATTCCCTACGGTCAAACTCTGCGCCTGGAAAGCGTGGATGGCAAACGCGGGTTAGCAGTGAAAAATAATCAACTGGTGGCGTCGATCAATACGAGCCCCGTCGCACCGTCCGCGACGAGCCGGTTCACAATCGTGGATCGCGGAGCTGGGCGAATCGCCCTAAAAACAACCGCCGGATTTGTCTCGATCACCTCGCCTGGCGACGCTGGCCACGTGACAATCGAACCAGTGGCCAGTGCCGACGCCGAAATTTTTCAGTGGATCGAAACCTTGCAAGGCGATCTCATGCTTCTCTCTCTGACCACCCATTGTTATTTGCGCGTCGATCCCGAGACCGGAGCCGTGTCCGCCGACGCCAAAGGGCCAAGCGTCGAACGCCACGACGGCAGTCGCCTCAGTTGGAGAGTGATCGACTAACGATTATCCCCGGGACCCACTTCGGCTCTGGCAGTTCCTCCTACGATCGCGTGAACCACGAGAGCCTGCATGAGGCCATAGCGTGGGCCGGTGTGATCAAATAGAAATAAGCCCGACGATTCACCCAACTTTTCTCGAATGGATCCTACTCCCTTTCTTTCGGATTCAAAAAAGTGTCGAATCCGAATGCATGTAGTCGACCTCGGTAAGTGAGTGGCGGCGCTGAGAATGGAATTCCAGTGATGGCGAGGAGAAATCGGAGCGCGTGCATCGGCCTTCGCCAAGCTACGTCCCGACAAAAGCACGCTGGCCGACGTGGAAAAAAACCGGACCCCAGATTAAACGCGGAGCTCGCGGCGGGCGCGGAGAGAAAACTGACGGGCGGTATTTCTTGCACGAATTTAACCACGAAGTCCTCGATCACCGGTTGCTCCGCGATTGCCATGTCGTTTAGTCCGCCCTCCGGGTCCTCCGCGTTAAATTCCAGCCTTGCGCGGTGCGCGATTTCTTTCACGCACAGCGACACGGCGCCTCGGCCTGAGCCGCTCCACGACCCGACCAGCGCGTCGGCCCGGAAAAACAGCGACAACAAGCAGCTTGCTACCCACGCGATCCGGGCAATTTTTAGCGCGTGGCGCTGCGTTATCTCACCATTGATTTCAACTCCTTCTTCGCTTCTGTGGAGCAGCAGGAACGCCCGGAGTTGCGCGGTCTGCCCATTGCCATCGTTCCTGTCCTCGCGGAAACCACGGGCGCGATCGCTGTCAGTCTTGAAGCCAAAAAAATGGGCCTGACGCGCAACGCCCGCATTGCCGAAGCTCGGCTGATTTGTCCCGGCCTGCAGGTCGTGGAGGCCCGACCGGAAATCTATATCCGCTATCATCGCAAGCTGATCGCGGTCATTGAAACGTGCATCCACATCAGCAAGGTCCAATCAATCGACGAGGTGACTTGCGAACTGACCGCCCGCTTCGCACCACGCCATGAAGCGGAAGCACTGGCGAAACGCATCAAGACCACGATCACCCGCGAAGTCGGTCCACTCCTGCGCAGCTCCATCGGCATCGCCCCGACCTGGCTCCTCGCCAAAGTCGCATCGGATATGCAAAAGCCTGACGGCCTCGTGATCCTCGACGACGCTGATATTCCCGCGAAGCTCCTGCAGCTCTCGCCTGGCGACATCGCCGGCATTGGGCCCAACATGCAGGAACGGCTGAGTCAGCGGGGAATCACCACGATGGCGCAACTCTACGTCGCGACGAAAGACGAATTCCGCAGTATCTGGAAAAATGTCCGCGGTGAACAGATGTGGCGGCTATTACACGGGGAAGACCTGCCCTTTTTTGAACAGCAGGAAGGGCAAACCATCGGCCACGGCCACGTGCTGCCACCGGCGCGACGCAACCACGAAGCCGCACTCGCGGTCCTGCACCGGCTGTTGCAGAAGGCCGCGATGCGACTGCGCCACAGCGGACGTTGCGCCGGTGGCATCACCGTATCCGTCGACTATCGCGACGACACCAACTGGCGAGCTGAACTACGTCTCACGGAAACACAGGATACGATTCTGCTGACGCAGGCACTCAATCAGCTGTGGAAAAAACGCCCGGCGGCCGACCGCAAACGCACTCCCTTCCGGATCGGGGTGCATCTCGTTCACTTGCTCGACCTGAAACTGCACACGCCCGATTTATTCGAACAAAAAACCGAGGAAGTCCACGGCCGGTTGTTCGACGCGATGGATCACCTCAACAAAGTGCTGGGGAAAAACACCGTTTACTTTGGCGGCGCGCATGGGGCCACGCAGGACGCACCCATGCGCATCGCCTTCACGCGAATTCCCGAACCCGAGATCGAGGAAATCGACCGAAGCTACGAGGGCCGGCTGAAGAAACCCGCGAAGCCGGCCGACCCGGAGCCAGAAGCGTGGTGAGCCTTCGCGCTCTCCCACCCTCCGCATTTAATTTCGCGCTGACTTAGGTCGCTGCACTTAAAAGGTGGAGCACGTTGCCCACAAGGCGCTGCTCGATTCCCGCACGTAAACCAGCCGTCGGATACAACTATGGCCACTGTGTTTCGATGTAGGGCCGTTGCTTGCGACGGCCTAGACGTGCGAATCCAGACACAAGTCTCACTCAGCGAGGCCGCCGCCAAGCAGCGGCCCTACACCAATAGTCGGCTACACTATTATTAAATATGCTCTAACTTTCAGACTTTGTAGGGCTGCCGCTTGCGGCATGCCTCACCTCGGCAAAGGCGCGGCGCATGCGCCGGCCCTCCAGTCCAGAACTGCTAAATAATTGGGTGAGTCCGGCTCAGCGCAGGATACCGCCAGGAGCGTTCGTCTCGGGTTCGTCGAGCAGTTGAATGGCTGTCGAGGGTCCGAGATCCACGGGGTCTTTCCAGGAGCGCAGGGCCCAGACGAGTTTCTTGTCCGGGGTGACTTCCAACACTTGCACGCTGCCCGGCCATTCATCGAGATTCTTATTTCCTGCGACCCAACTGCAAATGACCGTGTTACCGTTCGCGAGGCGGTTTGCCGTCTGCAAATTGCCGAGAATAATCTCCGGCACATCTGCCTGGGTGAACTCCCACACTGTCTTGCCGGTAGCATCAACCTCGCGCACATAGCGGCTCCAATCGCCCGCGATCAGCGTGTTGCCGTTGCGCAATCGCACCGCAGACCACGGAGATTTTGCGTCCACCGACCAGAGCTCTTTGCCGTCAAGATCGTGCTCGACCACGCGACCTTCGCCAAGATGAGGCACAAGCAGCGTATGGGCCGCCGTCATCCGGATATGCCGGAATTGGCCGTGCGTCCCCTTGATGGGAGTCGCAATCGGGATCTCGCGTTCCACCGCGTTCGTCCGGGTGTTGATAATCATCGCCTGCGCCGGGTTGCCATTGCGCATGATCAACACGCGATTCTCCCCGATGGCTTGGATGGAATGGATCTCCGTACCAGCGGGCGCGGGATAGTCCCACACCAACTGACCCTGCGGATTAACCTCCCCTGCGCCCGACATGCGTGAGAAGATCACATTCCCGTTCGGCAGCAGGGTGGCGTCATCAAACTCTTGCACCCCGTTATCGGCGCGACGCAGCGGCATCGAATACGACCAGACAATCTTGCCGCCACGAACAATGAAGACCGACTGCTTATCCGGTTTCCGCGTATCCCATTCACCCGCGTAAAGAAAATCATGCTGGCTCGGGCCGTTGCCCGGTAGGACCGCCGGCGACAGCGGGCGCGAAGCAGGCACAGCCGCGTCAACGGGAGACTCAGCGGCACGCGCGATAGTGCCAAACAGGGTAAGTGCCAGCACGGCAAAGGAAGAAAATAGCAGAGTAGACATAGGTTAAATAATTGTCGGGCGATATTCCACGAATCGCGCGAATGGACGCGGATAAAACCAAGAGTGAATGCAAATTGAACGCATTGAAATTACTGGCGAGATCGTTCAGCGAAATTCTTCAGAACCTTTCGCGAACCACGGCAGTCTCCCGGTGGGTATCAGGGAGGCCGCGAGTCGCGGTTACGGAAAAATCCGTGACGCTGCGCAAATCAAACAGCGGCGCAGCAGCCGTGACGCGCTTGAAATCGACATGATGGAAATGCGCGTCCTGCACATCGTCGAGCACCACGGCGGGGCGCGCCTCGGGTTTTACGAAATCGACCTTAACGTCGTGCATTGCCACCCCGATCACGTGCCGGAAAAAGAAACCGTAGGAAGGCATCGAGCCAAACATACTGGGCTCCGGATAGGATTTCTCCGCTTCGGGCGGGACGCGTTCGCCCAACTCGGCCGAGCCTCCACCCTGGGTCACAATCAAAATGTCCGAAAACCGAATGTCCTCGATCGGATGGCCCGGCAGGCCACTGATCACGTTGCCAAGCGTCCAATCGACGTCGGAGGCCACGAGGTTGTTCACACTGATCCGGCGGATCGTGCCGACGGGGGTATTCGCGGGACCGCGCAACCGGCTGCCGAGGCGGATAAAAATTGGCGAGTTGGGGACGTGGCGCATGGTGATGTTGGAGATGGCGACATCCTCGATATGCGAGCCATCCACACTCTCAATCGCGATGCCGCGGGAGCCATCGAACACACAATTCGTGATCGCGATATTCTTGAAATCCCCATTGGACTCGGTGCCCAGTTTGATGCGGCCCGTGCCGTACGATTTATAGGCGGGCTCACTGCGTTTAAACGAACCGTCAATCAAAGTGCCTTCATCGAAACTGCCGGCGAGAAAGCAATCGGAGATCGTGATAGTGTCACAATGCCGGATTTCTCCGAGACCATAGGATGCTTTCAAACAAATGCCGTCGTCCCACGGCGAATTCACACTGCATTTCGTAACGCGGACATTCTGGCAGGCATCGAGGTCCATGCCGTCGCGGTTGGTGTCGATCTTCAGATTGTCGATCGTAAGATTATTCACGCCGGTCGCGAGAATGCCAAACCACCCGCCGTGAAGAATGGAAAAATCGCGGAGCACCACGTTCTGGCAGTCGCGCAGTGCAATGGCTTTGTTGCCGCTGCCAATCGGGTTGGCGTGATAACGTTTCTCGCCTTTTGACTCATCGGCGAAGCGATTAAATCCATTGTCCAAACCTTTGCCGTGAATGAGGCCGGGCCCGAGGATGGAAACGTTTTTCAAACCGATCCCCCAGATCAAACTGTTTTGCCAGTGGCTATGGCCAAAATCTTGATAATGAAATTTCTCATCCCATTCGTTCGGCTCAGGTGGATCGAAAGTCGCGCCCTTTTCATCAGCGGCCTCAAGCGTCGAGCCCGCTTCCAGGTACAGCGTGATGTTACTCTGCAAGCGGATTGAAGCGGAAAGATAAACGCCCGGAGGAAGCACGACAGTGCCACCGCCCGCGGCGTGAGCCGCGAGAATGGCATTATTAATCGCATCCGTATCGAGCGTCTTGCCGTCGCCGATGGCCCCAAAGGCTTTGACATCGTAAACGCGCGCCAAGAGGTGGAACGCAGCTTCCGGTCGAGTTTGCTCGACGGGCGTTGGAGGCAACCCGTCCAGAGGCCGGGTTGCACCGATGACGGCAGCCACGCTGCAACCGAGAAGTGCGACGGAGAGAATTCTGGAGCGAAAAGAATGGGTAAACATGAGAGGGATTTAGCGGTGAGCCGCCACTTGAGCGGCGGTGATGGACGAAGCGCCGGCGCCGAAATGCTGCCGGCTGTAAGTCAGCACGTCGGCAATCTGCTGATCAGAGAGAATTGAAAATGCGGGCATGACGTTGGAATACTTTGGCCGGTCGGCCGGCAAAACCGCCGCTGGCCCGTTCAACACGACCCGAATAATTTGTGATGCGTCCCCTTTGACGACCGCGCTGCCGGCAAGTGCGGGCTGCATCTGCCCCGCCCCGCTGCCGTCGACCATGTGACAGGCTGCGCAGATCTGTTCGTAGACCATTTTGCCTGGACCGTTGAAGATGGCGGCCGTCGCGGGTGATTGGGTTTCGATCACAGCAGAAGCGGGCGTAACCGGCGAATCTTCACCCGTATAAACAATCCGCCAAATACGGCCGATGTCGGTTTCACTGATGTAGAGCGAACCATCAGGACCAACCGCAACCCCACCCATGCGGAATTTTTTCCCGCTTTGATTTCGGGCGAACTCCTCGTAGCCACCGAGTGGCGCGCCCTTTTCATCAAAGGGCACGAAGGCGATTTTATAACCATCCTGCGGTTGGGGCGCACGATTCCAAGAACCATGAAACGCGATGAAGGCACCGTTACGATAATGCGCGGGAAATTGTGAGCCGGTGTAGAAATTCATCTGCAGCGGCGCCCAGTGACCGGGAAAGCCGATGACGGGCTTGTCGTATTTACCGAGCTCGGCGCGCTTGCGATTGTCGCCGCCAAATTCTGGCGCGACCATGCGAGCCTGCTTAATCGGATCCCAATAGGTGTAGGGCCAGCCAAGATTCACTCCGTCGCGCAGGCGATGCATTTCCTCGGAGACACGCTCGGCGTTGTCGAGCGCATCGTAGTAGTCGGGTGCCACATCGTTCAAGCGGTCACGCCCCATCATCGCCATGAAGAACTCCTTCGCCACGGGTTGCCACGCGAGCGCGAGCGAATGGCGATGCCCGGTGGAAAAATGATAACCGTCCGCGAGGGTCTGATTGAGTTTATTGGGATCGAAGCGCCAAAAACCACCGTGGGTTTTCAAAAAAACAGTGGCATCCAATCCTTTTGCCCCGAGGCGTCCATCGTTCTCGGCCAGGACATTCGCGGGCGAACCGATCTCAACCAGCATACGGCCCTCGTCGTCGAAAGCGAAGCTCTTGGCGTTGTGCGTGCCGGCATCCTCCAGTCCGCCAACAATCAGCTGTGGTTCGCTCGTCGGCACGAGTTCACCGTCCTGATGCGGATAACGATAGACCGCGCTATTCGTGGAATAATAAAGCCATCCGTCGCGCAAGGCAATGCCCGTGCCGGCACCGGAACCAAATTCATGTTTCTCTTCGAAGCGACCATCACCGTCGTTGTCCCGCAGAGCGATAATGCCGCCGCGAAACGTTTTCGCGTAAAGATCGCCATTCGCTGCAACGGCGAGGAAACGGAGTTGATCCCCATTATTATCGATCTTCCGGCCATCGATCAGTTTGTCCGCAACGATCAAGGCTCGAAAACCAGGCGGCAAAGCCAATCCGCCGTTATCCGAATCCGGAACCGGCAACGTCGCGTGAACCGCAACCGTCGGAACCAAAGGAAGCAGCGCGCAAGCAATGAGGCGCGCGAACGCAGGAAAATTCATAGAGAAAATGAGAATCGGGATTTCGTGACTATTTAATTTGTGGGCGGGGTGCCCTCACCCCTCAGTGTACGCCATGCCTCGC
>JANYFP010000341.1 GCA_025362555.1 Verrucomicrobiota bacterium | reverse complement strand
TAAAGATATTAAAGCTGAATTAGATTGGGCTTATCCCTTGCGGGATGCATGTGGAGGCGTCTGCGGTAAATCAGCAGGAGATGTTGAAAAAGGAGATTGGTGCGACGAGCGCATCATTGACGCTGGCCAGTGTTCAACCGGCTGACGCGGGCACCTATCAAGTAGTCGCCACCAATGCGAGCGGATCAGCGACGAGCGACGGGGCGGTACTCACCGTCAATCTTTTGCCGATCTTCACGACGCAGCCTCTGAGCAACGCCGCATTTGTCGGTAGCTCGGTTTCGATGATCTGCGCGGTGACTGGCACCCCCACGCCGACCTATCAGTGGCAAAAGGGAGGAATCGATATTCCCGGGGCCACGAATTCGACTCTAACCCTCTCCAATGTACAGCTCAGTGACGCGGGCAGTTATGGACTGGTCGCGACCAATGCGAACGGTTCAGCCACCAGTCGGTTTTCGCGGTTGGTCGTGCTGGTGTCGCAGCAAAATGCGATTACGTACGCGACGACGAGGTCTTCGACCGGCGTCACCGCTGGCGGCATCGTCAACTTCGATTATTTTGTGACCAACGTCGGGACAAAAACATGGGGCGCGCATCATTACCTCTCGATCCGCGACGTGAACAATACCTTCGTCGCGTTCTCGTCGCTCATCGGAATTCTCCCGGGCGAAACGACGACCGCGAATCTGAACTTCCCGGCGCCGACGACGCCAGGCTTGTACACCTATTACGTGCAAGGCTTGGAAGACGGAGTGGAATTCTTCTCCACGCAGACGACGGTGGTGCTCACGGTCCTTGCCCCGGTGACAAACGCGATCACCTACAACACGACATCGTTTCCGGTCAGTGCCGCACCGGGATCGAACGTCATTTTCACCTACAACGTGACCAACACCGGCACGACGACCTGGGGTTCGAATCATATCTTGTCGCTGAAGAATGGCAGCGGAACGGTGATTTCATCCACGCCGCTGACGGTGCTTGCGCCCGGTGCGAGCAAGACGGTGAATCTGAGTTTCAGCGTTCCATCCACTCCCGGTACGTACAACTACACGGTGCAAGCGTCGCAAACTGGCGTCGGTAATTTTGGGACGCAGGCGAACCTAACCCTCATCGCGCTCGCTCCGCAGCCGAATGCGATTGTTTATAATCGCGTGCGCTATCCCGACGAAGTCGTCCCTGGCGCGGTGTTGAATTTGAAATACACGTTGAGCAACGCCGGCACACAGGCTTGGGGCGCGGGGCATTACGTTTCTCTGCGTGATTCGAATGAGGCGTATCTCGCCTTCATTCCGCTTGCCGGCACGGCGACAGGTGCGACAAAGACCGTGGAGTTTACGCTCACCGCTCCGACGACCCCCGGCACGTACACCTATTACGTGCAGGCGTTGGAAGACGGCATCGAATTCTTTTCCACCCAAGACGTGGTGATCGTGAAGGTTGTGGCGCTCCCGCTCGGTAACGCGATCAGTTACAACACGAGCACGATCCCCGTCACTGCCGCGCCCGGCGCCACCGTAAACTTCACTGCGAACGTCACCAACCGCGGCACGCGCACGTGGGGCGCGACCCACTATCTCTCGTTCCGGGATGTCGATGATACGTTCCTCGCGTTTCCGTCGCTCAGCGGGATCGCTCCGGGTGGCAGCCGCACGGCGAATCTCTCCTTCGTCGCACCGAGCACACCCGGCATTTACACTTACACGCTCCAGGCATTTGAGGATGGCGTCTCGTTCTTCGAGATGGCGGACACGGTGGTTTTACTGGTGCAGTGATATTCGTTTAGGAGACCGGTTCTTGAGGCGTTTGTAGAGCAATCCGTGAAAGTTGTTCAATTTGGTTCCGCGCTATTTCCAGTGGGTCGATGCTGGTCGAAAAGAAGGCGACTGAATCGGTAGGCCAGCGTGCTTGCACGCGCTTTACTCGGCTGCGAGGCGCGTGCAAGCACGCTGACCTACAAGAAAATCCCGCAGCCCCACCGGACGTACTCATTGAAAACAGCGAGGAACCATTAGTTCGTTTCGCTCCGCCCATGCGGGTGGTCGGATCTCTCGACTCCCCAAAAGCAGGTCGGAAAACAACTTGTGACTAAAGGCCAGTTGGATAGGCTGCATATCTAGCATTGGAGCTCGGAAATGGCTGCTGGTGCTACTGGCAATTCACAAAAAATGGCTCCCTCTTTCTATTTCAGAAATGTTGTAATAAGTGGGAGCGACGCATTCAGTACCTTGTGCACTTTTTGAACGTAATATTCCCACCGCAGAATCCTATGAAAACGATTTTAAACAGAGGTTTATTTGGAAGAATTGTCGGAGTAATCCTTTCGCTTTTATTCGCGGTTGCCTGTGCACGGGCGGATTTTCAATTCTCGACGATCGCCGGGCCTCCCAATTTAGCAGGGCCTGATAGCGTGGCGGTTGATGGTTCAGGCAACATTTATGTCGGCGAGTCGAACCGACACGTCATCCTAAAGATTTCCCCGGCTGGAGTGGTGAGTATTTTCGCTGGTCTGTCGGGATCTTCGGGTGCTGCCGATGGCACCGGCACGTCGGCTCGCTTTAATTATCCTACTGGTCTCGCGGTGGATAACGCCGGAAACGTTTATGTTGCTGATAGAGAAAATAGCGCGATCCGAAAGATAACGCCGGCGGGAGAGGTCACCACCTTTGCCGGGGGGAATGGGGGGGCGCTTCAATCCCCTTGTGGCGTCGCGGTGGACGCTGCCGGCTACGTCTACGTCGCGGACGCGTTCCACGGTTTAATCCAAAAAATAACGCCGGCAGGAGTGGTGAGTACGTTCGCAGGCGTGGGCGGGTTTGGTATCGCGGTGGCCAGTGGCGGTACAGTTTATGTTACGTCCGGATTTACCATTCGTAAAGTGACGAGCGCTGGCACGGTGACCATTCTGGCAGGCGCGGATGGTTCCAACGGTATTGCCGATGGAGTAGGTGCAAGCGCACAATTTACCTCTCCTCGTGGAGTGGTGGTGGATAATTTGGGGAACGTCTACGTGATTGATTTCTTTGTTTTTTCGATTCGGAAAATTACGGCTGACGGAACAGTCACCACCATTGCAGGTAGTTCGTTTGCTTCCGGCAACGTTGATGGTTCTCCGACGGTCGTTCGCTTCAGGACGCCTTCGGCGCTGGCGCTGGATGGCGCAGGAAGTTTTTATGTGGCAGACACCGGCAATAATTCGATCCGTAAGGGCACGCGGGCACCTACCCTTACGGGTCAGCCCGCAACCCAGTCGGCAGTGGTGGGCTCTCCGGTTACTTTCTCGGTTTCCGCCACCAATGATTCTCCTTTGAGTTACCAGTGGGGAAAGGCGGGCGTGGCAATAGCAGGAGCCACCAGTAGTACCTACACAATTTCGAGTGTCACGCTGGGCGATGCCGGTGACTATTCGGTGGTCGTGAGCGATCTATACAGTTCTGCGACGAGCGCCACTGCAGTACTGATCGTTGGTCAGACCCTAGTGGCACCCACTTTCATCGTCCAGCCGGTTAGTTCTGCAATATTTGCGGGTTATTCAAAAACATTTGTTGCCGAGGTGATCGGAACGCCGACACCCACCTATCAGTGGCAGAAAAACGGAATCAATATTGCCGGAGCCACGAATCCGACGCTGACTTTGGCCAGCATTCAGTTGAGCGCGGCGGGAAGCTACGCGTTGGTCGCGACCAACAGCGCCGGTTCAGTAACAAGTCGGTTCGCACGCTTGGTCGTGCTGGTGCAGCAGCCTAACGCGATCATGTACGACATGAAGACTTCTCCGACCGGAGTAACGCCCGGCGCCAATGTGAATCTGAAATACGAGCTGACCAACATTGGGACACGGAACTGGGGTTCGAACCACTATCTGTCGATCCGCGACAGCAACGGCATTTTCGTCGGCTTCTCCTCGTTGATTGGCACTCTCCGCGGTGAGACTACCACGGCGACGCTGAGTTTTAACGCGCCGATCACCCCCGGCACCTATACTTATAACGTGCAGGCGCTGGAGAATGGCGTGGAATTTTTCTCCACGCAGACGACGCTCACGCTCACCGTTCTCGCGCCACTGGTAAATTCGATAACGTACAACACGACGACTTTCCCCGTCCGCGCGGCGCCGGGATCAAATGTCGTCTTCACTTATAACGTGACCAATACAGGGACCCAGACATGGGGGGCGAACCATCTTCTCTCTTTGCGGGACAGCACGCGGCCGACGATTTCGTCCGCGTTGCTCACGACGCTCGCACCCGGCAACAGCAAAACGGTCAACCTCAGTTTCACCACTCCGACTGCACCCGGCACTTACAACTACACAGTGCATGCCTCCGAAACCGGGGTGGGAGATTTCAACACGCACGCGAACCTCACGCTCGTCGTCCTCGCGCCGCAACCCAACGCGATCGTCTACAATCGCGTGCGCTATCCCGACGAAGTCGTCCCGGGCGCTGTCTTAAATCTGAAATACACGTTGAGCAACGCGGGCACCCAGTCTTGGGGCGCGGGCCATTATGTTTCGCTACGTGATTCGAATGAGACGTATCTCGCCTTTATTCCGCTGAGTGGCACTTCTGGCGGAGCGACAAAGACGGTTGAGTTTACGTTTACTACTCCGACGACGCCCGGGACCTACACGTACTACGTGCAGGCGCTCGAAGACGGGATCGAATTCTTCTCCACGCAAGACGTGGTGATCGTGAAGGTCGTGGCGTTGCCGCTCGGCAATGCGATCAGCTACAACACCAGTACGATTCCGGTTACCGCGGCGCCCGGCGCCACGGTCAACTTCACGGCGAACGTCACCAACCGCGGCACGCGCACGTGGGGCGCAACGCACTATCTCTCGTTCCGGGACGTGGATGATACCTTCCTCGCATTCCCGTCGCTCAATGGCGTCGCGCCCGGCGCCAGTCGCACTTCGAATCTCAGCTTCACTGCGCCGACGACACCGGGCATTTACACTTACACGCTCCAGGCTTTTGAAGATGGTGTTTCATTTTTCGAGATGGCGGATTCTATGGTGCTTTTGGTGCAGTGAATGCGCCCGCGCGGTATGTTTGGCATGCTACTGACGTTTTCTCAAACCTCCCTGTCCTCCTGGACAGGGTTACATTCGGCCGCAAATCGAAGCGGCAACAGGATTGCATTTTAATGTAACCCGGCGCGGAGCAGAGTCCGCGCCCTACCACGAGAATAGGGCATAGCGCCGGGTGATGGGGGCAATCGCCCCTGCCACCTCACGATTCATCAACCGCGCGTGAACAGCGCGGGGTTCTCGATCAAATGTCGGACGGTAGCGCGGATGCCGGATTCAATGGGGATTTTTGGCGCCCACCCGATTTGCTTCATACGCTCCGTGTCTAAATGAACGGTCGGACTATCCCCGAGCCAACCGCGTTTGCCACCGGTCGTGCGAAGGGAAACGTCTTTTAAACCAGCTTCTTCAATCACCATGCGCGCGACCTCCAGCACGTTGATGAAGTCGTCATGGCCGAGATTGAAAATGGACTTTGGGCTCTCGGCTTTTGCCAACGCCAAGAAGATGCCCGCGATGCCGTCACGCACATCGAGATAAGATTTCTGCTGGTTGCCATCGCCGAGAATCTCAAGTTCCTGCGGGTTGGCGCGGAGCTTCTTCAGAAAATCAACCACGACGCCGTGACTGTAGCGTGGTCCGATCCAACTAACGAAACGAAAGCACAACGTGCGTAAGCCAAAGTATTCGGCGTACGCTTGAATCATGCATTCACCGGCAGCTTTGCTCGCGCCGTAAAGTGAGGTTTGAATCAGCGGAATGTTTTCCGGCGTCGGGAAGATATCGGGTTCGCCGTAAACGGTGGCGCTGCTGGCGAAAACCAACGTCTTCGCATCGGTCGTGCGCATCGCATCGAGCACGTTCCAGGTGCTGATCGTGTTTTGTTCCAGGTCGATTCGCGTCTGCTTAATGCCGCCGCGGACATCCGCGTTGGCTTGAAAATGGAATACGGTATCCGCGCCTTTCATCGCCGTTTCCAGCGAGGGAAGATCCAAGGTGTCGCCGCGGACGATGCGCAACTTGGGATTGGCCGCCTGGCCGGCGAGATTGATCTGATAACCGGTGGAGAAATTGTCGTAGACAATTACCTCTGAGCCAAGTGAGAGGAGGTGATCGACGACGTGGGAGCCGATAAAGCCGGCGCCACCCGTGACGAGTGCGGTCTTTGGAATATTCAAGATGCGTGGATTTTAGCCCGGAGGTATTCGACCAAGATGTGATTGAGGATCAGGTGACCATCTTCGACCGGACCGTAATCTCGGCTAGGGAAGTGAACTGAAACGTGGGCGATATCATTGATTCGTCCGCCGCTGAATCCGCAGAACGCGATGGTCTTGCCGCTATGCGCGTTCGCCCATTCCACGGCTTTCACGATATTCGGCGAATTGCCGCTGGCGGAAATGGCCAACAACACGTCGTCGGGGCGAAATTGATTTTCGAGCGGTTCGGTGAAGATACTGTGGTAATCGATGTCGTTGCCGATGGCGGTGAGCCACGCGACATTGTCGGCCAGACTCACGACGCGGAGACGGTTGCGGCCCGGCGCTGAGGTTCCTTTGCTGAGATCGCAGGCCATGTGCGAGGCGGTGGCGGCACTGCCGCCATTGCCGACGACGTAAACCGTGTTGCTCTGGCTCCACGCCGTATAAAGTACGTCCGCAACGCGCGCGATGGCGGACGTGTCCACCGCAGCGAGCATGGTTTGCAGGCGGGCGAAGTAATCCAGGGAAAGTTTTTGGATATCGGGCATGAGGGTTAGTAGTCCACGTAGATGATGCGGGTGCCTTGTCGTTCCAGCTGAAAGTCGATGTGCCGCAGGTCGGACAATGCGGCAATGAGTGCCGGACGCTGCTCGGGTGCGCAATAAAAGAGGAAAAACCCGCCACCACCGGCGCCTAAGAGCTTTCCACCGGTAGCGCCGGCGGCGAGGGCGCGTGCATAAATTTCGTCCAAGTGGGGACTGCTGACTCCCGAGGCCATTTGTTTCTTTAGCAACCAGCCTTCATGCATCAGCGAACCGACGGCCTCGATCCGACCTTCCGAAAGTTCTTCGCGCAAGCGATCAGCTTGATCGCGCATCGCGCACATCGTCTGGTAGCGCGCCTCGTTGTTTGACAAGTTGTTTTTTTGCTCGGAAAGGATGCTCGACGCTTTGCGGGTGATGCCGGTGTAGAACATCACCAAGTGATTCGTCAACGCCTGGTGTTTCTCCCGACGCATGATGATCGGGTCGACGTGGACGCTGCCGTCTGCGTTGAAACGAATGTAATTCAGACCGCCATACGCTGCGGCATATTGATCCTGTTTGCCGATTGGTTCGTGAAGGCGTTCAATTTCCACCTGACAGGCGCCGTCAGCGCACATTTCGTGGGACGGCATGCGGCCTTGTTGGGCCAGCAAGGCATTGATGAGACCCACCGAAAAGGCCGAGGAGCTGCCAAGACCGCTACCGCTGGAGGGGATGTCAGCAAAGCTGGTAATCTCGAGTGGTTCGGTAGTCTTGGTGTGCAGGAGGCATTCGCGAATCAGCGGGTGCTTGATCGAAGCCACGTCATCACTCACCTCGGTTTGGGAATATTTCAGGACAAACTTGTTTTCGAAGAAACGGTGCAAGGCAATGTAGGCGAATTTGTCGATCGCGGTGCTGACCACTGCACCATACCCCGCGCGCCGATAGAATTCCGCCAGGTCCGAGCCACCACCGCAGAAGCTGATACGAAAAGGGGTTTTTGAAATAATCATTTAAATGGGTTTTGATCCGTAATGATTGCTTTTGCAAAAGCGAGCAGGGAGGAAAATTGGGCGTCGGCTGCAGCTTTCACTGCCTCGCGTTGCCGTTGCTCTTCCGACCCAACCAAGATCGTCCGTAGTCCGGCGGCACGGCCAGCGCGGATATCGGTGGAACGGTCGCCGACCATCACCGCGCCGCCGAGCTCAAAGCCATGTTCGCGTTGGGCCTGGAAAATGAGGCCGGGTGCTGGCTTGCGGCATCGACAGCCGCGCCGGAGGTCGGCGATGCCTTCGTCGTGGTGAGTTTCGGGGTGATGGGGACAGTAATAGATGCCTTCCAACTTTCCGCCGGCGCGAGCGACTTCGTTTTCCAAATGGGTGTGGATTTGACGGAGTGAATCCTCGGTGCACAAACCGCGGGCAACGACGGGTTGGTTGGTAATTACGTAGCAATGGATGCCGGATTGAGTGAGGAGAGCGACGGCCTCGGCGGCGCCGGGTAGCATTTCGAGGCGCTCGACTCGATCGATCAAGTCACTATCGATATTGAGCACTCCATCCCGATCGAGGAGCACCGTGGTGATCGGCCGCGGGGCGGCAGCGGCCTCACGGGCCAGGGTTCGTTCCTGAAGATATTGTTCAACGGCCGCCAAACGATCTGGGGTGCCCATGTCTTTGACGAAGCCTTCCTCGGGAAGGGCATAGGTTCGCAGTGCTTCACCGGCCTTTAGCACTGCGGGAAAAATGTTGGCCCCAAAGTCGGTGGCCCGATCGGTCGGAATATATTTCAGGATACTTTTGTTCAGGATATACACGGCCGCATTGGCCAAGTTTTGGTAGCGGCGCCCGGGCTGATGCTCATGGATAAATTCCCGCACTAGTCCCGATTCGGCGCGATCAATGAGGTGGGAATCCCACGGGTGGTCACTGGCGCGCACCAGCAGGGTTCCGAGTGGCGCATGTTGCGCGTGCGCGGCGAGCATCGGGCGCAACTCAAAATCAATGAAGACATCGCCATAGGCCAAAACGAAGTTCTCCCCGAGTCGGTCGGCGGCAAACTGAACCGCTCCAGCGGTGCCGAGAGGGCCAGGCTCAATCAACACCTCGATAGTGCAGTTTTCCCGCGGGTGAGTTCGATAGTGCTCGGTGATGGTTTCGCCCAAATGTCCCGCGGCGAGGATAAATTGGGTGACGCCGGCAGCTTGAAGCGCATCCATGATATGATCCAAGACGGGGCGGCCGCCCACGGGAATGAGCGGTTTGGGCAAGTTCCGCGCACGCTCACCCAAACGGGTACCTTTGCCACCGCAGAGAATGAGTGCCTGCTCGAGTTTCATTGGTAAAAATTGCGGTCGGGGCGGGCTTTCGGCAACGAGCTTTTGGAGGCTGGGGGAAATCGTTTTCCTCTTCCTCGCCAGACTCGTGCTGTTGCCTCACCGAAAATGCGGCTGGATTGGAATTCTCAGCCGGGTGGAGTAACGTTGAAATTACCGGGGAGACGAGGTGGGAGCGGTAGGATTATTGCTTTCTTAGCACGCAGACGCAGCGAATACCCCAAGGATACGACAGATATTGCCCGACGAGTGTCTCGAGTTTGATGACTGCAGCGAAAAGGCTGCTTACCCGGGTGGCCCGGATTTGATCTGCAACTAATCGCTCTTTAACCGCTTTTGGCAGATGCATCTTTTTTCGATTGCGACGTTTCACCCACCAAAATGCCGCGAAAACGGAGAAACCAAGGTGGGTGGCTTTCTCGACTTTGAATCCGGTTTTCTGCGCTAACGCGATCAGTTCCCGTTGCTGGTAGCGCCGATGGTGCAGGAGATATTCATCGTAAATATCGTAGAGTGTCGGTCCCGCTGGTACTTCGATATGAGCGATACCGCCGGGTTTTAGAATGCGGTAGATTTCCGCCATTGCCTGCTCGTGATCATCGATGTGCTCCAGGACATTCAGACAAGTCACTCCATCCACACAGGCGCTCGGTAGGGGGCACCGTCGGAGGTCGAATTGCAAAATTGGGATATCGGGCATTCGCACGGCCAAGCTCTCGAGTGGTCCGCGCAGATAGTCGGCGCCGATCAGACTGGCCCGAGGGATTGCCAGACGAAGATATTCCAAAACAAAACCAGAAGAGCAGCCCACATCCAATACGATGGGGTCATCGGCTTTGAGTCGGGCCATGCTGGCGACTGCGAGTCGACGCGAAGCGCGGTCGATCGGATGATCTTGCCCGGCCTCGGCCTCATGCAAAGAAGTCAAATCGTCACTCCAATGACTGGTCCCCACTTCATAGGCCAACACGCGAACGTTTTGGCCTTCGAATTCAAACCTTGCTCCGGACCATCGGGGCGCGGCAGCGGTTCCCGGAGGTGATGGCCAAGGAAAGGAGTTGAGCTGGGTCATGGCGTTGCGACGTAAGAGATGATTATGCTTCGGGTTCCCCGGCTTCATTAGGACGGCATCCCAATGACTCTGACCTGCGGCAGCATCAGAGGTCTTCAGGTACTGAGTAGATTATGTCTGAGCCGTAGCCAACGGGATCGGGCGCGGGATCAGGCTGAGGCCAATGACCAAGTTGGTAAAGACGAAGGGGAGGAATGGAAGAGGGAAAAAGCTTCGCTCCTCAACTGTGAAGTAGGGGTCGAGTTCAGCGAAAATTTCCGGCGGGAGGTTGATGTGCTCGCGGGTATAAAACCATTTGTAGGAGCCGCCGAAGCGTTTTTTGTAGACCCGTTCGGCCGAAATCTTTCGGGCGAGCGCATAAGGGGGGCTTCCTTCGCAAGGAATGACGATCAGTAAGCGTCCCTTGTCCCGGTTGATCAGGCGATAGGCTTCGCGAATTGCGGCGGGGAGATTCGGCAGATGCTCCAGCACATGGACGGCGATGATCCGGTCGAAAAAGCCGTCGGCGAAATTCAGGCGTTGCTGGCAATCAGCCACCACGGTTTTGATTTGGGGAAATCGTTGCTTGATTTCGGCCGCCATGTTTTCCCGGAATTCATTGGCGTAATAATTTTCCTCCTGTTCGGGCGTGAGCTTTTCGTAGGTGAAGTGCTCCCCCAAACCAGCGCCGATTTCCAACGTCGTTTTGAATTCCTTCGGTGAATACTTGACCGGAAAATTATGGTTGAAGACCTCAAGGACGCCATAGCGATTCGGCAACACTTCATGCCAGAGCTTAACGAATTCGTCACTGATGCGCTTTTGTTCCGCCGTTAGTGGAGGAAGAATCTTGGGCCATTTGCTCGCAGTAGACATAGAACTTCAATTTTTGAAACCTTCGGCGCGATCTACAATATATTTCGGACGGGCCCGGACTTCGTCGTAGATTCGGGCGATGTATTCGCCGAGGATGCCGATGCTGATCAACTGCACCCCACCGATAAAAGTGATGAGGATGACCATGGTGGGATTGCCCCAGAGAATCGGATAGCCGATGAATTTCAGGACGAGATAGATCGCCGTCAAGAGGAAGGAAAAGCCGGCCGTGGCAAACCCCATGATCGAACTGAGTTTGAGGGCGGCGTTGGAAAAACACAAAAGGCCGTTGAGTCCGATTCTGATCGATCCAATCATGGGATAATTGGTGTCGCCGGCAAAGCGCGCGGGTCGGTCGAACGGGATCGCAATTTGGCGGAAGCCAACCAGCGCCACGAGTCCACGGAGAAATCCGTGGCATTCCTTAAGGCGGTTGATTTCGTTCACCACGCGACGGCTCATCAGGCGGAAATCGCCGGTGTTTTCCGGAATATCGACCTCGGCGATCCGGCGAATGATCCAATAGGCGAGGCGGGCGACCGCCTTGCGGATGAGTGGTTCACCTTCCCGGGTTCGACGTTGAGCATAAACCACGTCGTAGCCTTGGCGCCATTTTGCGACCATTTCCAAAATAAGTTCTGGCGGATCCTGGAGGTCGACATCCATGACCACGACGACGGAGCCCTTGGAATATTGGAGCCCAGCCAAAGTTGCCATGGGTTGACCAACGCGGCGGGAGAATTTGAGCAGCTTCACGCGTGGGTCGCGTTGATGCTCGGCCAAGATAATTTCTTCCGAGCGATCCGGTGACGGATCCAGGGCAAAGACGATTTCGTAATCGGAAGTCAGCTGACTGATGATGGGAATCACCGTGAGCAAGAACTGGGGTATGTTCTTCTCTTCGCGAAAAACCGGAACCACGACGCTCAATGAGAGGTTATCGGACATAGTTGAAAGGAGGAGTGGTGAGGAGCGGGTGGGAGAGCTTGGAGTCGGCAGCGAGTCCGGTTAGAATTGGAAATAGATGAATGGAACTTGCAGGCCAAACTGCCCGAAGAGAGTGACAATGATCAAGAGCAGGGTGGTGACGATGGCCACGGTAAAAAGCGTGGCGCGATTACTTAGCCAGTTTTCGATTTTCCGTCTGGAATCGCCGAGGCAATAGGTCAGGGGGATGAGGGCCAGGACGAGAAAGGCTGGCGTGCTCCGGAGGAATTGCAGGATATCGCCCGATCCGAGTTCAGTGAGTGTTTTGAGCGTTGAAGGAAAATCTGCGGCGCGAAAGGGGATCCAGCCGATTGAAACCAAGGCAAAAGTCAGGATCACGGCGCCAGATCGAATGAACCAATTGGTCTGCCATCGCGGGCCAATCCATCCTTTGGTGGAGTTGATCCACAGGCGGTGGAGCAGAAGCAGCGAGCCGTGAAAAAGCCCCCAGAGCGCGAAATTCCAACTCGCCCCGTGCCATAAGCCACCGAGGGTCATGACAATGATAATATTAATGTAGGTTCGGGCGAGCCCATTTCTGTTTCCGCCCAGCGGAATATAGAGGTAGTCCCGGAGCCAGCTGGAAAGGGAGATGTGCCACCGACGCCAGAAGTCGGTGATGTTTTCGCTGAGATAGGGCCGTTCGAAATTGGGCGGAAACTCATACCCGAGCAGCCGGGCGCAGCCCCGGGCGATGTCGGTGTAGCCTGCAAAATCGAAATAGATTTGCAGTGAAAATGCCAAAACTCCGCAGACCGCCGGAACAGTTTGGTTGTTGTAGGTTCCGTGGGAAAAATACGCGTTGGCGATTGGACCGAAGAAATCAGCGAAGACGATTTTCTTAACCAAGCCTTTGCTGATTTGAAGCACGCCCCACTTCACGTCGGGATTTGACAGCGGTTTTCGCGTGGCCAATTGAGGAAAGAAATGCGCCGGGCGAATAATCGGCCCTGCCACCAGATGCGGGAAAAACGACATGAAGACCGCGAAGTTCGTCAGATTTCGCACTGCGGGTGTATCGCGGCGGTAGACATCCACTGCGTATGCAATCCCTTCAAACGTGATAAAACTGATCCCGACAGGCAAAATAATGTGGAGTAGAATCGAATGCGGATCAAAGCGGAACAACTGCCCGAGCGCGCCTACCAGGAATCCATAGTACTTGAAGAAGGACAGCAGGGATAGGTTGAAGATGATCGCGGCAATCAGGGCAGTACGTCGTCGCGACTCAGCGGCTTGATCGATCCAAAGGCCGAAAAGAAAATTCGCGAGAATGGAGCCGCCGAGCAGGAGGGTGAACCAAGGATTCCAAAAGGAATAGAAAACGAAACTGAATAGCACCAAGCCGATCCGCGCCGCACGATCCGCCAGGGCGGCGAGGACGACAATGGTCAGTCCAAAGAAGAGCCAATAATTGAAAGAATCGAAGAGCATGGGACTGGGGTGGAAATCTAGAGTTTCTGCTCCATCAGAGCGTGGGCGAGCAGATCGGTTAATTGGGCGCGACCTGTCGAATTCATGTGTAATTGATCGAAAAAATTACCGGGTATTTCGAGCGCGGCATAACGCTCCGGGGGGATGAATCGAATGATTCCTTCGGCGGAAAGCTCCGCGAGTGAACCAGCCAGCGCGGTTGGGCAGGCGAGTTTCCTGTGATAAGGCCCACGGGGCATCAAGAACACATAAACTGGGACGCCTTTGGCTTGGTAAGCGCGGGCGATTTTTTCGTACCACAAGCGGTGATAGTTCTTAGCCAATGCTACCGGCGGTCGCGGGTAATAGCCCGACGCGAGCGCGATATAATCGCGTAACTGAGGTCGGATGGATTCGCGGATGTCGGCCCAGTCGCGAGGATGGAGCGGTGCCCCTTCCAGTTCCAAATCTGGCAGTGCGACCGACTGACCGGCGTAATCGTCGGTGCCGTTGGCATAGTTCGATTGCCAGAGTGACGCTTTGCGCGCGCGATCGATCGGGTGCAACAGCAGGGCCTTGATATCAGTTTGGGCAAAAGCCAGTGGGAAGGTGATCAAGCTCCGCGCGCGCTCCTGCAATTCAGGCTTGGAAAAGGTGGCGGGAAACGACTGCAGATCGCTCCAATTGAGGAGTGGGAGGCAATAGTTGAGGTCGAGTTTATAGTTAACAAAGTCCTCGTTAACTTCTGCGTCGGTCAGCGCATCGGTCATAATGACGACGGCTGAAAATTGGGTGCGTTCCGGATCAATTTTTCTGAGGAAATAATTACAGACCCGCGGCGTGCTGCCGGGGATACCGCAGCCGATAAAATTCAGCTTCGTGTCCTTGGCGATTTCATTGGCCTGTTTCGCAGAGAAGCCTTCGCCGACGCGGGAATCGCCCAGGACAATCACATTGGCCCGGGATTTATCCACGCGATGTTCCACCAGCGTGCGATTCAGGAGAACCGATCCCGCGATTGATTCTGGTTCAAGGTAGTTGAAATAAAAACCAGTGCGAATGACCACAGTGTCGAAGGCCACGTAGAGTGCCGCGACCCACAGGACAATTTTGGTTAGAGGAAGAAGTCGGCGGAACACGGTTATTGCTAACGAAGGCTGCAGAAAAAAGTGAATCCAAAGCGGGTGGCTTGCGCTGAGCATGCCGCCAGCGAGAATTGGCCCGGGTTAAACCGGGCTGGCTGCGTGTGGCGGACGGGAAAATCTCGGGACATGGAGGGAACGAATCTCAAGGGATCGAGCGTACTTGAAAAGGCACTTTATTCGAGGCAACGCCGTCAGAGGCAATGGATATTTCATAGGTGCCGGGAGTGGCATAGAGCTCTTTTGGAATCAAGGCAGTGAGCCAAAGTGAATTCCCATAAAAGGTCGGCAGCGGAGTTCTGTTCCAGAGCAAAATGCTGCGAGGCGTAGCGTTCGTGCACTCGATCGAAATCGCTGAGAGACCGTTGGGCTGTGGGTTGAAAGGGTGACCAGCGAGAGTGGTCTTAGGTGTCACGGATATGATGGCTGGCGGGCCGAGCTTTTCTGCCGGGTTCTGGCTGGCGACGACTTCTGGCTGAACGGGCGCGAAGTCGTTCTCGGTGTCCAAAACCAGATGCGTCTGGTCTGCCACGACGCGATAGTGAACGATATCGGCGTAGGCGACGTATTTGATCTCCAAGGTCGGCTGACGCATTAATTGCTGCAACATCGGGTCGGCCAAGGCGAATTTCCAAGCTTGGATTTGCTGCGCCTTCGAGAGAAACGTGATGTTTGTGACCAGGGTACCGAGTATTTTCCCACCACCATTGTTTCGATGCCGGCAGTTTTGCTGCTAACGGTGGACCATGGGTAGTTCGGCTTTAGATTGCTGAAAAATCCGCTGGCGCCGATTAATACAAGTAACGGCAGGCCGATGCTCCACGTGCATTTTTGGCCGGCGGCAGTTGCGAGCAGGGCCAGCAATACCGCTACGCCTAGCATCGGTTCCCAATGGTAATAAATGTTCGGAGCTTGAACCAGCAAGGTAGGTCCGAGGTAGGCGGCGGTCCAAATTAAGGGGAAGATCAGGGCGATACCAGCTTTGCGTCCTTTCCAAATCAATCCGCTCAGAGCGAGGCCACAAAGCAGGCTGTAGCCGAGTGTGAGCGAGCAAATCGCGGACGAATTGAGGCGGCTCGCCAGCCAGATTGTGAGTCCACTGGAACCGTTGGCCCCGTCCTCGACCCACCAAGCGTTAATCAAGGTGGTGGCGAACCGCAAAACTTTGCCGATGGATCCGACGAAGGTGAGGTGGGGAGCATAGACGATGGTTGATTCCGTTGCGCCCGGAATGACCGCGCCAAGGACGGAAATTCTGGCGCAAAAATATCCTACCGTGATCAAGCCGATCGGCATCAGCCGCCAAGTCCACCAGCGCAGTTCGCACGAGCGATTTTGCCAGTTGATGCCATAGATAAGGACGACGGCGACGACGACAGCATTGACGACCAATCCGTAGTCCTTGCTGAAATGTGAAAGGAGGCAACAAACCAACCCGAGCACATAGTCGGAGTGATTCCGGCCTTGGGCAAAACGGAGAAAGAATAACACCGTGAGCAGAAGCAGCGTTGAAAGAACGAGTGAATCGATGGTGTTGATATAGCCAATCAGCGTCAGTGGAATTTTAGAAACCGCGAAGAATGCGCAGCCCAAAATTCGTGCGCTGGGCGCAGCCGCCACTCGGCAAAGGACCCGGTGAAGCAAGAAAAGTTCGATGACGATCAACCCAAAGTTGCGGAGGTGAAAGGCCCGCGGAGTTGTGGGCAAAACAAAGTGCCAAGGCAGGTCGCAGGCCAGCACGACGGGGCGAAAGAATATTTCTCCAATCGGACTGAAAAATGCCCGCCAGAAATCGCCCCCGTGATTTTGGTACTGCTGTAGGTAGATGAAATTCTCGCCAAAGAAATAGGCCTGGAATGCTTTGGCCGTCATAAGGTAAATGACGAGAGCACCCACGAGTACCACCCCAAGGCTTTCGCGATTTATCGCAGCTCCTTGAGCCGAATAACTTGGTTCGATTTTAGGGAATCGAATGGGCGGCGCTACAGTGGTTCGGGACTGTGTCATCGTTCGTTCCGTTGGTAATTAAATTGAATTTAACCGAACGAGAGTCGGCGTTGTTTGAGGGAACCGTGGAAGCGGAATGAATTCATGGCGTGGTTGAATTATTCCCTCTTTCCAGGATCTCACGGGCAAGGAGGTTTGTCAGCTTGGCGCGGCCGATCGAGTTGAGATGTAATTGATCAAAGAAATTGCCGGCGACTTCAAGCCGACCAAATGGCTCGGGTGGCAGAAAATGAATGGAGCCCTTTGTCGCAAGTTCGGCCAACGCTCCGGTGAGAACAGGCGGGCCTTTGAGTTCGGCGTGGTATGGGCCTCGAGGCATGAGAAATACGTAGACGGGGATACCGGCCGCCAGGTAGTCGCGGGCGATGTCGCCATACCATTTTTTGCGATAAGCTGAGACTGAGGCCAGTGGTGGGTGCGGGTAATTTGCCGCTGCCTGGGCAAAATAGCCTGCAAGCTGCGGTCTCAGTGAGTCTGGTACGCCTGCCCAAGTGCGCGGTTGAGCGGGGGATCCTTCGAGGATCAGACTGGGCAGCGACTCTGGGCGGGCGGGGTAGTCATAAATCCACGTGGGATATCCGGATTGCCAGAGTGTTACCTTGCGTGTGCGCAGAATCGGATGCAGCAGCAGCGCCTTCAAATCATTTTGCGCAAAGGCGAGTGGGAAGGCGATCGAGCGCCGCGCCCGTTCGCGTAACGCAGGATTAGGGAAGCTTGGCGGGAAAGTCTGCCAGTCGGACCACGTGAGCAACGGCAGGCAATAGTTTAGGTCGAGTTTGTAGTTTTCGAAGTCTTCTACGATGTCTTCATCGGAAATGGCGTTGGCCATGAGAATGATTGCTTTGAATTTTTTCCGCTCCGGATCGACCTCGCGAAGGAAGTAGCGCCAGACGCGCGGCGTACTGCCACTGATGCCGCAACCGATAAAATTCAGTCTCTTGTCTTTGGCTATTTCATTGGCGAGTTTGGCGGAGAATCCCTCGCCAACCTGGGAGTCGCCCACGACGATAATGTTGGATCTATTCGGATCGAGTCGCTGGTCGACGACAGTGCGATTCAGTTGCACGGATCCCGCGATTGATTCCGGTTCGACGTATTTGAAATAATACCCGGTGCGAAAGACCAAATAGTCAAAGGCTCCGTAGAGTGCCATGACCCACAGGACTAATTTAAAGAGAGGTGAAAGGCGGCGGAACACGGCAATGGCTGGTCAGGGCTGGAGTAGAAAGCGGCAATGTACGTGCCGCTGGTGGGCAGTTCAGCCCGTCCGAACGGCTGCATGAAAGTCGCAACCGGCTTCGCGCAGATCGCGAACAATCAGCGCGATGATTTTCCTGGTAATAGCGATCTTCTCAGGGGCGCACATGGAAAATTATTTTATTTGAGGCCACGCCGTCGGTGGTGATGGAAATTTCGTAATCACCGGGAGTCATATACAATTCTTTTGGGACCAGAGCGGTCAACCAGCCGGAATTGCCGAAGGCAGTCGGCAATGGAGTTCCATTCCACAGCAGAATGCTTTGCGGCAAGGCGTTGGTGCATTCGACTGTGATGGCGGAGATCGCGTTGGGTTGCATGTTGAACGGCTCGCCCGCTCGCGTGGTGTCGGGGCCCACGGTAATTAATATGGCCGGACCCGCGACATGGTTCGCCAAATCGGGATCGCCTTTTAGGCCAGCGGGCAGCGGGGTGAATCCGCGTTCGGTGTCCAGGATCAGATTGGTTTGGTCTGCGACCAACTGACTGTTGGCAACCTCGTCGTAACTGGCGAACCTCACCTGCAGAGTTGGATTATGGGTTAATTGCCGCAGCATGGGATCGGCTAAATTATACTGCCAAAACACCAGTTGGTTTGCTTTGGTCGCGAAGGTGATGCTCGTCAGCGGCGCACCGCGATAGGGCTTCACGACGGCTTGCTGCAATGGGGCCGTTTTGCTGGTGATGTAGGTCCAATGGTAGCGCGGATCTTGATTGCTGATGTAGCCACTGGTGCCGATTAGCGCGAGCAAGGGTAGCCCGATGGCCCAAGTGAGTTTGGAGCCCGCCGCATTAGCCACCAGGGCCAGCAGGACGGCGGTCGCGATCATTGGCTCCCAATGATAATAAATATTTACGCTCTGCACCAGCAAGGTGGGGCTGAGGTACGCCCCGCACCAAAGAATGGGGAAAATTAACGTGGAGCCAGCCTTGCGACCCAACCATAAGAGGCTGGCAAAGGCTGATCCGCAAACGAGGCAATAGCCGAGGGTGATCGACGAGATGGAGGAGGAGTGGAGGACTGTCGCCAGCCAATTGGATAATCCACTAGACCCGTTGGAGCCGTCGTCCACCCAGGATGCATTGCACAGGGTTGTTCCGAAACGCAAAACTTTGCCTGCTGCTTCGATTACGGAAAAATGGGGCGCATAGCCTGTGTCTGATTCCATCGCGCTGCGAGTAACACCGCCGAGGACGGTGCTGCGTACCCATAAATAGACTCCCGTTGATAATCCGAGTGGAATCAGTCGCCAAGTCCACCACCGCAACTCGTGGAACCAATTGCGCCAATCCACCCCGTAAACGAGGGCGACAGTAACCGCGACGGAGTTGACCACGAGACCGTAGTCCTTGCTGAAATCAGACAGGAGGCAAAACAGCAGGCCGCAGAAATAATCAAAGTGGTTCCGACCTTGCACAAAGCGGAGGAAGAAAAGCACGGCAAGCAGCATGAGCGTGGAAAGCACGAGCGAGTCGATCGTGTTGATATAGCCGATGAGGGTCAGTGGAATCTTCGAAATGGCGAAGAATGAGCAGCCCAGGATTCGCGCCGATCGCGAGGAAGCGACCCGGCAAAGGATGCGATGCAGCAGGAAGAGTTCGAATAGGATAATGCCGAAGTTGCGGAGATGGAATGCGAGTGGATCCGTCGGCAATATAAAGTGCCACGGCAACTCAAAGGCGAAGACGACCGGGCGATAAAAAATTCCTGTAATCGGACTGAAAAACGTGCGCCAGAAGTGACTTTGATGGTCGAGATACTGCTGGAGGTAGATGAAGTTTTCCCCGAAAAAATAAGTCGTGAACGCTTTTGCGGACATGAGATAAATCAGGAGACCCCCGACAAGTACGACCACCGCAGTTTCACGATTGTTCGCCGGCCAATTTATTCCCAGTGGATTCAATGCGCCGGAGCTTGCTCCGGTGATGTTTACTCGGGGCGGCGTCATGTCGCGTCCCGGTGAAGGCCGAAGCTGATCAAGCCAATGGCGAGGAAGCGTTCGTCGGCGGAGAGACCAAAACGCGACGGTTTGATGGCGTCTGGAAACGCCCATTCGAGTTCGACGATTCCAGGGTGATACGCATCGAGCGTGAATCCGAATTCGAGCGACGTCACCCCACCTTGCGTGAAGCTCCGCGATGCGGTTTCGGATGAACCACGGAGAGAGATTTCCACGCGCTGAAGTGGAATCCGAGAGTCGAGCAACAGCGGAAATAATTCCGCGACGAAGCGGAAGCGCCCGGCTCCTTCCGGCAGGCGCACGCGCAGCAGCGCGGTCTTTGCGATCGACCAGCGGTGGGCGGCGCCGATTGAATCCCAGCCTCCCGCGAGATAGGCCTTGGAGCCTCCGTCCGGCCCGCAGGAGACGATGGTGCCGAGTGGGAATTCCTGCACCGGCCGGATCGGAAGCTCGAGTGGCTTCCGGCGAGCCAGGCAGCCGAGGTGGGCAAATGAATCGAGCAATTGCGTGCGTACCCGCGCGAATGAGAAATAGTGTTCGACGTGCTTGATGCCCGCTTCGGAAAGTTTTTTCCAGAGTAGCGCATCGGAGTGAAGCCGAACCACCGCTCGCGCAAATTTCGCCGGGGTATCTGCGACGAGGAAATTTTCCTCTGAGCGCAAATGCATTCCTTCGGCGGAGATGCTTGTGCCCACGACGGGGACGCCGCAGGCCATGCTTTGGTTGATCTTCCCTTTGACTCCGGCTCCAAAACGCAAGGGCGCTATCGAGAGTCTCACCGCCTCTAACAAAGGATTCATGTCGGCGACGAAGCCGTGGACATGAATATGCTTTTCCGCCCGGGCCAGCAGTTCCGGGGGAGTTCGGCTGCCGACAATATGGATGTCGAGATTGGGAATGGACTCGCGGACAATCGGCAGGACTTCGTTGAGGAAGAAAAGAATCGCGTCGAGATTCGGCGGGTGCTGATAACCGCCGACAAAGAGAATTCCCCAGCGGTCGCCAAATTGGGTGACCGGAAGGCGGGTCGGATTGATCAGTGGGACGACGGCCAGTTTTTCCACCGGAATGTCGTGGCTCAACACGGAGGCTTCGTCCTCGCTGACGACATAGGTCAGATCCGCCGCCCGGGCGAGAGAAAGTTCTTCGGCTTTGCTGGCGTCGGCCTGCACGCGAAGGTCTGCGGATTTTTCCACCTCGGACTGGCGGCTCAGGCGGAGAAACATGAGATCAACCGTGTCGAAAATTACCTTGGCCTGCGGCGCGTACCGGCGGGCAATCGGCAGGAACTGGGTGGCGATCGCTTTGCGCGAGATCAGGATTAAATCGTAGGAGAAGCCGAAATCCTCAAAATGACGTTCGAGGTTGCCGCAATGAGGGACGCCGAGGTGTTCGACTCCCGCGCGGCGCAATTGGGTGGAGAACGGTTCGTGAAACTGGAGATTTTCCGCCGCAAACGTTACCTTCAGACCCTCCTGGGCGAGGATCAGCAGCATGTTGAACATTCTTACTGAGCCGGCATCCATATCCGGGGTGAGCGCGCAGGCATCGATTACTAAAATTCGGGCACCGGAGAATCGATCACGAGCCATCTCTGCAAGGTGGGGACCATCCCCGTGTGCCGCCAGTTCGACGGCCCATTTTTCCCGGAATTTTTCCTGGTTGATCAACTGGTGCCGCTTCACACCACCGGAAGTGACCTTGCCGGAACTGATGCCCTCGTGATGCACGATCAGTGCATCGGGTTGGAAATAGACGTGCAGGCCGCGTTGGCGGATTTTGAATGCGAGATCGGCGTCTTCATAGTATGCAGGGCAGTAGCGGGGGTCGAAGGAGCCGATCTCCAGAAAAAATTCCCGGCGAATCATCACACACGCGCCGGTCGCGTAGTCTGCGCGGCGCAGATAGCTGAACTCCGGTTGATCAGGCATTTCTCCTTTGCCGTAGTTCCAGCCCGTGCCGTCCGCCCAGATTAATCCGCCCGCTTCTTGCAACTGTCCGTTGGGGTAAACCAGTTTTGCGCCGACCGCGCCGGCATCCGGCTTCACGTTGAACACCTCGAGCATCGCCTCCAACCATCCTGGAGTTACTTCGGTATCGTTATTGAGAAAGACGAGAAATTCGCCGCAGGCTTCGACCGCACCGTGATTGCAATTTAACACAAATCCGCGGTTGGTCGTATTCGAGATCAGGCGCAAATTGCGAACGAGCGAAAGGCTTTCCGCGATCTCTTCCGTTGAATGATCGTCAATCACGATGACCTCAAAGCTGATTTTTCCGGCGTGGCGAACCAGTGATTCCAGGCAAGCGAGAGTGAGATCGAGCTGGTTAAAGATGGGGATGATAATTGAGACCTGCGGTTTTTGCTCGGCCGGGAGCGCCAGGAATGAGGCTCGGGTATTTCTGGCGGCCCGAGTCATGCGTTCCAGTTCGCGGTTGGGCACTTCAAGCTGATGGAGCAAAGTGCGCCGTAAAATTGAGCCGTTGCGCAATTTAGCGGTGATGATCACGGGCGACTTTCCGGGACCAATGGGAAGATGGCCGGCGAACCCGGAATTGAGCGCCGTGCGAAATTGCGGATAATTTGCGGCTACGTCAGGGCGGGGAATTCCAAAGTGCAGGAGATTGTGATCAGGACCAAACTGAACTGACACTTCAGTAATTTCGCATTGCGGGTGAAAACACCAGCCATGCAGCGCCCAGATTGAAGTGGATTCCTCGTCGGGTGGCAGCGCGTCAAGCTGTGCTTCCAACGGGCTGAGTCCGGCCTGAATGCTGAGGGTATGGAATGGAATCCAGTCGCCATGGTCCGGTCGGCAGTATTCGAGAGTGCCAAGGTGAAATCCGGGGGAGACATACGTTTCCAGCGTGAAACCGCTGGAGCTGGTGCCGCTGAGATTCGGGTGGACGGCGGCGACATCAGGTCGCGGAATACCGGTGCGGCAGTTAAAAATTGTGGTCGTACCGAGCCGCAAGCGGACGGAGGGGACTTCGGGAAAGCCGGCGATCCATCCACTGAGTGTGAGCCTGCCCGAGGGAGCCTGGAGTGCGGCCGACTGCTCGACTGCAAAAAGGGGGGCGATGATTGGGTCGATCGGTGCGCTCATGGCGTGGAAGAGGGAGGCCGCGTTGAGCCCGAAATTCCTGCGGCCAATCGGCAGAGCCAACTCCGCTGATAATCGGAGACGGTGACGTGGATGGCCTGTAATTCAGCGAGCGCGGCGGCCAGGCTTTTTTCGCGCTGCTCGTGAGTGGCCGCGTTGGTTCTTTCCGTGGCGGCCATCGCGTTAAGTTGCAGAGCGAGACTCGTGGTTTGGGTCAGAAGGCGGTCAACGTGAACTTGGGCGTCGGTGAGTGCCGACTTCAGTCGGTTGATTTCAGCCTCGGCCATCTCGGCCCGCAGTCGTTCATCGAGAGCCGAGCCGGTCGCGGACCGGATTTCAGCCTGCGTGGCGGCAAGCGCACGTTGGCGATCCATCAAAACCAGGACGCATTGGTGGAGCAGGCTTCGCTCGTCGGTGCCAGCCTCTGCATTCAAGAGTGGAGCCAAGGCGGCGCAGGCGTCTTTGATTTTCGTCAGTTCGAGCACCAAGCGCTGCTGCTCGGCGACTTCCTCGGATATTCGGGCAAAGCTTTTTTGCGTGGATTTTAATTCCGTATCGACTGATTCCGCCCAGGCGGTGCGCTCGGCAAACTCCTTGGTTAATCGAGCGAAATTTGCTTTGAGGAAAGTTTGTTCGGCTTCAACCGTCCGCACCCAAGCCATGCGCTCGTTGAGCAGACTGCGCGTGTCGTTTTCTCGATTCGAGAGGAGATTGATGAGCCGCGAAGTCTGGCCCGTAGTGGGTCGGCCGTTAGCACTTCGGCCGAGCGCGGTAAATAATCGACTGACTGATTCCGCCAGGTGCTGATCCACGATGGCGGATGGCTCGGCGTTACGCAATTGCGCGAGATGGTGCAACCAGAACCAGATTTCACTCCAAGGCGCTTGGGCGGGCTGCATCTCCGGGATCGAGTTTCCATCGAGTGGCGCTGGCAAGATGGAATAGCTCGTCAAGCGCCGCCAGTCGGAGCTGCTGAAATGCGTGGGCGCCGCGAATTCGTAGTCGATCAGGCGCATGCCGCCTTGGGCATCGAGCAACAAATTGCGTCCGCAAAAATCACCATTGCTCCAGCGCGTGGTTAGAGATTCGGTCAACGCGCCCTCAAGGATGGCGGGTTGAGCCAACTCGCGGAGCAACCGGATATCGAGTTCGGAAATTCCGGGGAAGACCTTGATCTCCTCAATCAGCGTGGCGATTTCCAATTCCAGCGCGTTCCGATCTGAGGGCCGGCGCGTTTTTTCCAGAGCAGCTTGAGCTTGGCGAACTAGTTTCAGCCAGCGCTCGGCGTCGCAGTTGCCTTGTTCAACCATCGTATCGAGGGAAGCACCGGGGAAATGTTCGAGGCAGAGATAGCCAAGCCCATTTTCTTTTTTCCAAAAGTGCAGAGGCCGACAAACGAGTTCCGGGCACGCTTTGAAAAATTCTGTTGTCCGTCGATAGACGGGTGAGAGGTCCAATCCGACGATCAAGTGGCAGATTATTCCATCCTGACCGGTGATCTGATAGTGCCAGCGACGCGCCTGACTGCGCCGTGGAAAAGCCGGGGGATAGGCCTTGAGCTTAATTTCCTGACCGCGCTCGATGAGGCCGCATTCCGCCAAGGCGATCTGCAGCTCATGATGGTGCTCCCGATGCTCCTGATCAGCGGTCATTGAATGGAAAAATAAAAGCTGGGGCAGAAAAACTGCGCCGTGCCCATGCGCGCCAGACTGCGATAGTGGGAAACGTATTCCTCCTGATGTGGCAGACGATGCCCTTCGACGCCGTCGTGTTCGAGGGGAATCGATTCGTTCAGCAGCGCTCGGTTGAGTTCAGTGGGAACGTCAAAAGGCAGAATTATTTCGGGTAATTTGTAGTCCGGAAACGCTCCATGGGTTTCGACCTGGTGGAAGCCCGCGGCACGGAAAAGATCGAGATACTCCGCATGGGAGTAGGTGAAGACCCGCAATGCTTCACCCGTGGCGGCGTGGTGTTTCGTTGTCGCCAGGGCCGAGTCGAAAACGCTGATGTTGCGCTGGCTGGTATGGTCATCACGTCCGCCCAGAAAGTATTTCAGGCCCAGGCGATTTTCGATGCCAACGTAACATTTGCCGCCGGGGCGCAAGGCGGCGCGCATGCGGCGAAGAAATTCGAGCTGCACCTGTTGGGGATCACCGGCATGGAATTTCGGGACCCATTCCAACACACCAACGCAGCAAATGAGATCGAAGGTAGGTTGGAATTCCACCTCAAGAAAATCGGCCTGCACAAAATGCATTCGTTCCGCCAGTTTTTCCTGAACGGCTGCCGCTCGAATGAAGGCGATTCGCTCGGCGGTGGGCTCAAGGGCGGTTACGACGGCATCTTTTCCGGCTGCGAGAGGCAGGGCTATCTGGCCCCAGCCGGCGCCGATATCCAGAATCTTCGCGCCAGCAGAGGGAGGGAACTGTCGGAAAAAAAGCGACCGCGCAGGACTAGTAACGATTTGATGAAGCCACGGATGGCTTTCGGCGTAGCGGGTTCCGACGGCGACTCGCCAAGGTACGCCGCTTTCCACTTCGGCAATGATGGCGCGAAGATTTTCAGCCGAAGTGTCGCGATAGCTGACGGCCTCGTTCTGTGCGGTCCAAATATTGCCCGCGTCCAAGGTGACATTTTTTCCGCCGTGGAGGAAACTAATCATGCGCTTTTTCCGGTAGGGTGGCTGGCCGGTGCAGCGCGGGAGGTGATCTTCGCCTGCAAATTAGCGATGCCGAACGCGCGATCCTTGCCGTGGATTTCGAACTTTATGGTGTCGTAGCGCCGATGGATGACCACGAGTTCGTCACCTACAAAATGGGTGAATCCAAGTGAAATGAAATAATGCCCAGGCATGAGATTGAGATTGAAGGAGAAGTCCACTTCCCGCGAGGAACCGGCCTGGACGGCAGGGGCGGGTTGCTTCCCAAAAAGCGTGTTTGTGCCGTAGATTTCAACCCCGGCAACGTTCTTTATGGTGAGGGCAAAGATCGGCTCCGGGATTGGTTCATCGGCTTCGATGAGCATGCGGACGACCACAGGTTCACAACTGGAAAACCACGTCCGACTCTGGCCATCAGCATCGAGTAACTTGACGTTTTGAATTCGTCCCAGTGCTCCTCCGTAGGAAAATTCTTCTCCGCTGACCTGCACATGCTGGCGCTCGTCCGCCAATAGCTGAGCGAGTCGCCGGTTCAATTCGTCATTATACGGGTGGGCGGAGAGGATCGTCTCCATCGCTTTTACTTTAAGCTGCAAGAGCTCTACGGCCGCAGGCTGCGTGCTCAATTCTACGAAGCGCGGAGAGTCCGCAGTAACTGCGGCAGCGGCCGACTGGGAAAGCTCCGGTAACTCGGCTTCGGGGATGGAATTCGCTTTCAGCGCCGCAATATCCGCCGCCAAATCGGCGACGGTGGTTCCTTCGGCTACAAGCTTTGAGTAGAGATTAACGACATCGTTCGGACTGCCGGCGAAGACGAGTTGACCGCGTTCCAAGAGGACGGCGCTCTTGCAGAGTCGCTTGATCATCGACGTATCGTGGGAAACGAAAAGCAGGGTGACGCCCTGAGCGAGAAAGCGATCGATGGCCCGCGCGCATTTGAGCTGGAAGCGCGCATCGCCGACGGAGAGTGCTTCGTCGACGATGAGAATGTCGGGCTCGATGTGGGCCGCGACGGCAAAGGCGAGACGAACCACCATGCCGCTGGAGTAGATTTTGACGGGTTGTTCGATGAAGTCACCAATGTCGGCGAAATCGACGATGTCTTTGAATCGCGCATCGATTTCCGCGCGGGTGAGTCCAAAGAGTGCGGCGTTCAAATGGATATTTTCCCGGCCGGTGAACTCGGGGTTAAAGCCGCTGCCCAGTTCGAGTAGGGCGGCGATCCGGCCTTTGACCTGAACCGAACCGCGGGTGGGCTGCATGGTGCCGGCGATAATTTGGAGCAGGGTTGATTTGCCGGAACCGTTGCGTCCAATGATCGCCATGCTTTCGCCGCGGCCGACTTGAAAAGAGATGTTTTCCAGCGCCCAGAAATCGCGGTACGAACGGCTCGCGCGTGATCTCAGGCCGGCCTTGAGTGCGGGGAGGCCGGGCATCAAGTGGGCGGCCGCTTCCATGAGCGGGGCAGTCAGCCGGGCGGACGGATCGTCCCATAGCCGATAGGCTTTGCCGACCTGGTCGACCGAGATGGCGCTTTCTTTGCTCATGTGGCTTGAATTAAAATGATGCGGTCCGTTGGGGCAATGGGCGAATGTTCGGGTTTATTCCGGAATGCCGAGGATTTTCCGGCGAATTTTTAGCTGTTCGAGTTCGCTGACCGGGTTCGGCAGGCGGGCCGGGGGCGTTGCCATGAGTGAAAACAACCAGCAAAAATCAACCAGCTTGATCCCGGCTTGGCGCAGGGTAATGGCCAGACTGTGCTCGTTGAGGATGGCGAGTGTCTTCGCTTGGAAGCGACGGTTTTCGTGGGCTGCGTCGCTCACCGGAGAGTGCCAGGTGTGACCGCCAATTTCTTCGCCCTCCAGCCATGCCGTGATGCGCGACTGGTAGTCGGAAGAGAGCGGTGCTTCGGCGCGAAACTGGCGCGAATTGGCGGCGATAAAAATCCGCGTCGCGTCGACAAAGGGAGCCCAAGGGGAAAGGGAAACGGCTGTCTTCCAGGGCAGAAAGAAAAAACACGTGCGGACCCACGACTGCGAGGGATTGGCGCCGAGTTGCACGGGCACGGGATAACTGTCGATATGGCCCAGGCAAAGATTCCGGGTCAGAAGATAATCGAGCATCTCGCGTTGGAAATGTTTCAGGTATTCGGTGTACAGCGTGTTGAAGGCTGAGGTGACAAAGTGCACGACATCGTAGGTCTCGCCGGTCGCGACCGCGGAGCGCAAAGCCCGAGCCCACGCGGAAAATTCCCAAGCTTGGTTGTCACCAGAATGAAGTGATGTGCGCGGGTTGAGTGTTTCGGGCTGCTGACCATCCGGGCGCGCGTTGTCGACAATCCAAAGGGTACGCTGGTCCCGCAATCCGTGGCGTTCGTACCACTGATCGAGGACAGCGAGGGCTTCCGGATATTGCTCCGTGCCGTGCCGCACGAAGAGGCAAAGAATTTTCACGGCGAGGGAAAGGAAACGTTCCGGTCGACGCAGCGACGAGCTGGGGCGGCTTCGTTAGGAGAAGTGCTGTTCATGAATGGATGCGTAGATCGCACGGGTCTTTTCGGCCAGGCTTCGGCGGTTGAAACGCCGCAAGTTTTCCGTGCCGGCTTGGGCGAGTTTTTTCCGGAGCGCGGCCTCGCGGGTAATGGACAGGATGGAATCAGCGAGTGCGGCGGGGGATGCGACGTCGGTGAAAAGGGCGGCGGCGCCGACGATCTCCGGCAGACACGTATGTTGCGCGCAAACGATAGGGCAGCCCTGCTGCATCGCTTCAATCAAGGGCATGCCAAATCCCTCGAAGAGTGACGGGAAAATGAGCGCTTCGGCCGAACGATAAAGTGCGGCGATTTCAAGTGGCGTGCGATAACCGAGGTGGATGACGCGCTGGCGAAGGCGCGGGTCTTGCATGAGGGCTGCAGCGGGGTGATCGGTCGGAAAAGGTTGTCCGGTGAATATCAATTTATAATCGCCCGGCAGAGTGTGATCGGCGATCTGCATGGCTTCCAAAAGTCCACGATGATTTTTATGCAACCAAGGTTGGGCGGGATAAAATAGAAACGGTGATTTGACGCCCATCCCGTCTAATAACCGCCGGATGGCTGTCGGGGTCATCGGCGTACCGGTGAGGCGCGGGGGGAGATTCCAGATCGTAGTCATTTTTTCCAGCGGTACGCCGTAGCGCTGGTGCACATCCTGGCGGGTGAATTCCGAGGTGCAGATGACGTGACTGGCCAGGGCACAGGATTCACGATATTCTTTTTCGCGCATGGTGATATCTGCGGTGCTGAAATATTCCGGGTAATGGAGATGCTGCAGATCATGCATCGTTACCACGGAAGGGAAGCGACGCAGATCCTGGTGTACGTGGCAGGGCAGGCCGTGGACGAGGGTGAAATCCAAGCGCGTATACCACTCAAGTGCGTTCAGTTCCGGCGAGGTGAGTGAGGGCAGGGCGAGGTCGGCGGCGAGTTCATTGGCTGCGGCGTCACGCCACCCTAACCAACGAGCTTGGCGACCATCGGAATGGAATATTTTTTGTTTAAAGCCGGTTGGAAAACGCAGCTGCCGGCAGGATTCGCGCGTGCCGTAGAAGCGGTACTCAAAGCTGCGATCATAGCTGGCCAACTCTCCGACCAATTCGTAGGTCATTTGCTCGACGCCGCCGGCTCGACCAGGCTTGAGCCAGCGCAGGTCGTAGAGGATGCGTGGCGCGGATTGTTGCCGGCGTTTGACCGCGAGATTGATTTGCGCGGCCACGATTGGGCAGGTCGCTGGTGGCGAATGGCGCGCCTCCGCTTGTGCTCGAGCGGCAAGCAGAAGCGGGATCGGGGTGGGGGCATTTAGCAGCGCGCTGACTTGGTCGGCGAATTTTTCGGGATCATCGCGCAACCAGCAATTCACTCCGTCCTGCACGGCGATACCTTCCGCGCCCATGACCGTGGTGACGACCGGCACGCCGACGGCCCACGCTTCAATTATTTTTTGTCTGACGCCGCCGCCAAACCGCATGGGCACGACATAGACGCCTGCGTCACGGAAATAATGGCGGATATCGGGTACGTTGGGGCTGAGCTCAGCTTGAGTTGCGCGGGCGACGGCGTCGATGATGGCGGGAGCTGGATGAATGCCGACAATCTTGAATTTCGCCCGGGGCTGCGCGACGAGGATCCGCGGCCAGATCGCGGCGAGAAAGTACAGCGCGGCATCGACGTTGGGTGGGTGGGAAAGATGTCCGGTGAATAATACCACCGGCGACACGTCCGGTTTCTGCGGTTGAAAGGCAAAGTAGTCGAGATCGATGCAAATCGGGGAAACGGCGACCGGGCAGGTCGGCTGAAGCGAATTTTCAGCGCGCGCGCGATCAAGCTCTGAGACCATGGTGACGGTATCGACTTCGCGAATGGCGGTGCGTTCCTCGGCGAGGATCCTACGTAGATTACTGCGGGACGGTCGCGGAATGGATCGCGGCAAATACTCCGAGCGAATGTCGTTCAGGAAGATGCTGCGGGCCAAACTTGCGGGCAGGTAAGGGAACCATGCCGCCGAGAGGGACTGGGATAAGTACACGACATTCCAGCGTTCTTCCCGGATGGCTTCCAATAGTTTTGGCGCAAGATTTTTTAGCACCCCGCGCCACGCGAGGGCATCGTCGGAGGAGTTGCTCAGGCCGGCGAGCCAGCGCCAGAGCGGCCGCTTAATTGCCTGGGGTAAACGGGTGAGCCATCGCGTGTGGTGGGTCCACAGAATGGGTGCGATGAGGAAGTCGCCGGGAACGGGATGCTCGGGCCACCAATAGGAGCGTTGAACGGTATCGCGCAGTCGTTGCAGCGCGTCCTCTGGTTGGTGAGGATAGCGGGGACCAAGCACGCCGGTGAATTGGGTGCCGGCCAGATGACGCACATGCAGCGCCATCAGTCCGCCCTGGCCGGGGAAGTAGGGGAGTTCAGTGGTGAGATAGAGCGTGCGAGACATCGACCGAGCCCGGGTCCCTGACTGGTTTTGTCGGAAGATTCCGGGGTTCGTTTAGCCCTGATTTTTTGCGTGGCGAGCGCCGGGCAAGGATTTGAGCGACTCAGCCCAAGGCGGCGAGGTCGGCATCGACCATCAATTCGGCCAGGGCTTTCATGCGGGTTTTTGGCTCCCAGCCGAGGTGTTGCTTGGCTTTTGAGTAGTCGCCGATGAGCAGGTCAACTTCGGCTGGGCGCAGGAATTTTTCGTCGAACTTAACGTAGTCGTGCCAGTCGAGGTTGAGGCGGTTGAACGTCGCATCAAGGAAAGCCCCGATGGTGTGGGTTTCGTTGGTGGCGAGAACGTAGTCGTCTGGTTTGTCCTGTTGCAGCATGAGCCACATCCCCTCGACGTATTCTTTCGCGTAACCCCAATCGCGTTTTGAATCCAAATTGCCGAGGATGAGTTCCTTTTGCAGACCTTTTTTGATGCGAGCAGCGGCGATCGTGATCTTGCGAGTCACGAAGCTTTCGCCACGACGGGGCGACTCGTGATTGAAGAGAATGCCACTGCAGGCGAAAAGATTGTAGGACTCGCGGTAATTAATGGTGAGCCAGTGGGCAAAAACCTTGGCGCAACCGTAGGGTGAGCGCGGGTAGAGCGAGGTCGTTTCGCGCTGCGGAACTTCCTGGACCTTGCCAAACATTTCAGAAGAGGATGCCTGATAATAACGCACCTTTTTGCCAATGCCGGATTCGATGATGGCCTCAAGAATACGGGCGGCACCGACGCCGGTGATGTCGGCGGTGTATTCCGGAATATCAAAACTGACGCGCACGTGACTTTGAGCGGCGAGATTGTAGATTTCGTCCGGCTGGAGTGAGTAGAGCAGCTTCACGAGTGAGACGCTGTCGGCCAGATCGCCGTAGTGAAGAAACAGCCGTTTATCTGTGCCGTGTTCGAACGACTGAAGGTGGTCGATCCGACCGCGATTCATGGTGCTCGCGCGCCGGACGAGGCCGTGGACTTCATAGCCTTTGGCGAGGAGAAGTTCAGCGAGATAGGATCCGTCTTGGCCGGTGATGCCGGTGATGAGAGCTTTCTTTTTCATGTCAATTTGTTGAGTTCGGATTCGACGAGGCGCGCAACCATTGTTTGGAATGGGACGGAGTTTTGCCAGCCGAGCACGCGTTTGGCCTTGGCGGGATTACCGCAGGGAGCGACGGGTTCCACCGCGGTGAGGAGGGCGGAATCTTGGCGGACGTGGTCGCGCCAATTTAAGCCGACGCAGTGAAAGGCGGCCGCTACAAGTTCTTCCACGCTGTGCAATTCACCGGTGGCGAGGACGAAGTCGTCCACCCGTTGCTGCTGTAACATGAGCCACATGCCCTGCACATAGTCGGGAGCCCACCCCCAATCGCGGCGACCTTCAAGGCTACCGAGGACTACTTCGCTTTGAAGGCCTTTCTTGATGCGGGCCACCGCGCGGGCAATCTTCATCGTCACGAAGCCGCCGCCGCGCCGAGGGGATTCGTGATTGTAGAGAATCGCGGAGCAGGTTGGAAGTTGGTAGGCGATGCGGTAGATCCGAGCCATATGTTCGGAGAAAGCTTTCGCGGCGCCGTAGGGAGTGGTGGGATTGAGCGGGGTCAGTTCGTCTTGCGGCGAGTGAGGCGGTTCACCGAAGACTTCGCTGCTGGAGGCATAGAGAAATTTGGTCGGTTCGGGGAGGTCGCGCAAAATTTCCAACAAACGCAGCGTGGCCATGCCGATACTGTCGACGGTACTTTCGGGGAGTTCCAAAGAAAGGCGCGGGCTGGATTGGCCGGCGAGATGATAAAATTCGTTTGGTTTGGCCCGGCTGATGATGCGGCGCAAATGGGTGGCGTCTTCGAACGAACCATTATGGAGGAATAGCCGTTTATTTAGCAATGAGGCATCCCCGACCAGATGGCGGATATTGCTCGCGGCAAGTGAATCAGGGCGGTGCACGAGGCCATGCAC
>JANYFP010000287.1 GCA_025362555.1 Verrucomicrobiota bacterium | reverse complement strand
CAGGCTGTTTGGCGTACGCGTTCGTGGTCTGGACCGAAATTACCCGACGATCGCCGCCGACGAGAACCTCGCTGGGTTCAGGCTTGCTCCAGTCTTCCGCGACGAATGGTGCGGCGGGCCACTCAATATTTGTGGCGAGGGAATGAAAGTAGCGGCGGGCGACGTCGAGGGTGTAGGTGACGGGGAATACTTCCCCGGCCCAGAATGAGTTTTTGGGCAGAGTGATTTTGGCGGTGGCCACATCGTCGATTGAGACGCCGGAATTTCCGACGGTGGCATCGCCCACACTGTAGTTGGCGGCCGCGACGCGGATATTTCCTTTATCAGTTTTAATTTCAAACGCGGGGATGCTTACGTTGGCGCGTTTGGAGGGGCGCACGGGATAGGCGAGGGAGAAGGTGCGGGTCATCGTGAAATTCACGATGCTGGTCTGACTGCTCTGCGACGGTCGCCCGAAGGTGAGTCCGTCGACTTGCGGCAGGGCGGGTGCGCCATCCGGTTCGCAATTGTCGAAGATGAGGGAGATCTGGCTGACTTGATTGAATCCGAGTTGGCCAGCGGGAGGATCCCAATGGACGGATTGACCATAAGCGGCGAGAGGGAGGAGGAGGGCGGCGAAAAGTGCGGTCACTCGTTGGTGACGCGGCGCGCGAGCGCCATTCGCTGAGGGGTGCGCGGTCGCGCCGAATGCAGGAGCTTGTTTGCAAGCGATTCGGGCATTCATCGCTTGCAAGCAAGCTCCTACAACGGACAGAGAGAGGGTGAGACGTCGCATGATAAATTACCAATCTTTGCCGGTGGGCTTGGCCTTTTGTTTTTGCTGCTGGCCTTGCATGATTTGCTGAAGTTTTGCGGGGGAGTCTTGATTGCGCACTTGTTCCAGTTTCTGGAGGGGCATGGCCAATTCAGGGTCGAGTTGTTCCTCGGTTTTCTTTTCCTGCTGGCCGCCGACTTTCTGCGTGCCGGACTGTGGTGGAGGCTGGGGCTTCGGCTGCGCTTTTTGGTCCTGCTTGTCCTTCATGTCGCCGAAGGCGTCCTGGTTTTGTTTTTGCTGATTCTGCTCCTGTTGCTTTTGGTCGTCCTGTTTTTGCTGGTCGGATTTTTGTTTATCCTGGTCCTGCTGATTTTTGTCCTGATTCTTATTCTGGTTCTGCTGATCTTTCGACTGGTCCTGTTTTTGCTGATCCTTGTTTTTTTGATCCTGGTCTTTTTTGTCCTGGTTCTTGTCGTCTTTCTTTTGGTCGTCCTTTTTCGGTGGTTCTTCTTTTTTGAGCAGGTCCTGTAATTCCTGGCGGAGGCGGGGCCATTCGGCCGCTTTTGCGTCGAGGCCTTCGCCGAGATCGACGGCTTGGAGGGCGTCGTTGATTACTTTCTCAGGTGGGTGCTGTTGGCCTGATTTTGTCCGCTGACCGTAGGTGACGGTGGTCTGTGCCAAATCCGCGCAATCTTTGGCGGTGAGGGAGTTTTTCTCGGCGAGGCGGGCCACGGTGGTTGAAAGCGGCTTACTTAAAGTATCGGCTGGGGATTCCTCGGCGGCGGTCGCGAGTTGAGTGCTGAGGGTGGAGAGAAAAAAGAGGCAGAGGATGACTGCGACGACCGGTTGGGGTTTGCCGGTGGGTGTTTTTGATTTTCGCGCCGCCGGGGCGCCGAGCGGCAAGGCGCGTTCGCGCGGTCGAACGGGAAATTCGGCCCAGAAACTGATGAGCAACAAGAGGAGTCCCGGGGCGAGAAACCACTGGAAGCGCTCGATTTTTCGTGCGGTGTTTTTTTCCGAGAAGTCGCCTTTTTTACCGACTTCGACGGTTTTTTTCAGGAGCGAACCCAGATCGACCCACGCGCTGGCGTCGGTGTAGGCCCCGCCGGTCACTTGGGCGAGTTCCTGCAGCGTCGAGCTATTGAGGCGGGCGAGGACGACGGCACCGCGTTCATCTTTGACGAAGCCGCCGGCAGAGTCGGGGATGAAGGAGCCTTGGGCGGTGCCGACGCCAAGTCCGATGACACGAATGCCCTTCGCCTTGAGTTGTTCGACCAGGGGTTTCCAGTCGTCATCGGTCGCTTCGCCATCGCTGAGAATAATAAGGTAGCGGTCCGCCGTGGAGGTGCCGAAAGCCTGAATCGCGGTTTCGATCAGAGCGTGGTAATTAGTGCCGCCCTCGGGCAAATAGTCCGGTCCCATGGCGGGCAAAAATTCGCGGAGGATTTCATAATCAGCGCTGAGCGGACTTTGCAAAAAAGCGGTGCCGGCGAAAACGATGAGTCCGACGCGTTCGCCTTTCAGGCCATCGAGCAATGATTGGATGAGGAGTTTGCTGCGATCGAGGCGCGAGGGTTTCACGTCCTGCGTGAGCATTGATTTTGAAAGATCGACGGCGATAAGTACTTCGCGGGATTGATCGAACACTTGTTCTTCGATCACGCCCCATTGCGGGCGGGCGAGGGCGACGATGCAGAGCGCCAGACCGAACCAGAGCCAGATGCGCGGGCGCGTTTCCGCAGTGGTGTGTTGCGCGCCGAGAGAAACATTAAACGCGCCAGCCCACGCACGCGCGATTTTGGGGAACGTGGTTGCGGCGCGGGCTTTGTGGCGCGCGAGTTCCCACGAGAAGAGGAGCACGAGCGGGGCGAGCAACCAGAGGAGATGCGGCGAGTGGAAGCTCATGGGGTGAGTTTCGGAGGTATAGCGTCGAGTCTATTTGTGGGCGTGGACTCGGCGCGGTGCGGAGTCCGCGCCCTATCTTCAGACGTGGCGCGTGCGGCGGTCTTTTTGCGGCGCGGTAATTGTGGCGGCAGCGCGAAGAGGGCACCGAGAAAAAGGAGGAACGCGCCGGGAACGGCGGCCCACTCGAACAACTCGGTGGTGAGGAGGTAGGATTTCGCGGTGAATTCGATTTTTTGCGCTTTGTCGATGGCGGCGAAAGATTTCACGATCGTGTCGGAATCGGCGGCGCGAAAAAATGTGCCACCGGTCGCTTCGGAAATGGCGTGCAGTTGATTTTCGTCGAGGTCGGAAACAGTTCGTCGATAGCCGATCTTAGCGCCGGCGTCATCGAACACGGGCATGGGCACGAGCCCATCGCGCCCGGCCCCGATCGTGTAGACAGGCACGCCGCGGGATTTGGCAATTTCTGTCGCCTGTTCAGGCGAGAGCAGCCCGCGATTGTTGGCGCCATCGGTGAGCAAAACTATAAACGCGCCTTTGCGTTTGTTGCCTTCATCGCGTCCGGCTTGCTGGAGTCGCGTGAGTGCGACGCCGAGACCGTCGCCGATGGCGGTGCCGTCTTCGATCATGCCGATTTTGAGCCGCTCAATTTGCCGGCCGAGCCAGTCGTGATCAAACGTGAGTGGGGCGAGCGTGTACGCACGGCCGGAAAATACCACGAGCCCGATGCGGTCGTTATGGCGTTGGGAAATGAATGCCTGGATGACGGGCTTGATGGCTTGAAGGCGGTTGATGCGTTCGCCGTCGCGTTCATAGTCTTCGGCCAGCATCGAACCGGAAAGATCGATGGCGAGCATGAGATCGTAGCCCTGTTGTTTGACTTCGCGTTTGTCTTCGACGATTTGCGGGCGGGCGAGAGCGGCAATCAACAAGATGAGGCCAAGCATCGCCATCACGGCAGGCCAGCGCGAGGTTTGCAAAATTGACGGGCGATGCCACGAAGCCGCGAAAGGCACGATCATCACAGGAGCGCCGCGCCGACCGCGCACCCACATCATCAGCGGCAACACGAGGAGCGTGAGCAACCAAAGAGGATCGTGGAAAGTGTAGCCTTCAAAAAGTGCGAAGTGGCAAGTGACAAGTGGCAAGTGCCCGGAGGATGCGCAAAGGGTGATCATCTGAATCGTGTTACTTGATCCTTGTTACTTTCATTTTCAGCGTCTTTTTCCTGCCGCCATCCGGGCGTGGAAGAAGCGGACGAGGGCATCGAGCCGTTCCTGATCGGTGCTGACGACGAGGCGGCTGAGCGGGGCCGGGAAAATTTCGCGAAACGCCGCGTCGCGCTGTTGAACCCATTCCGCATGGGCGGCGCGTTGTGCCGAGGAGGTGCCATCGAGGGTCACGAGGCGGCCGGCGATCGGGTCGTAGGTTGTGAGCATGCGGTCGTGCGGCAATTCGCGTTCCCACGGATCGTCCACGCGGAAGCCCATCGTTTGATAACGGCGGGAGAGAACACTCCAGCCTTCGGGTGTCGCGCGGCCCTCACCGTGAGCGGCGTTCGGAGGGAAATCTCCGAGCCAAATCATGATGCTGTGGCGCGGTGCGGCTTTGGCGAGGAGGCGCCAGGGGATCGGGCTATTTTGGATTTTAGATTCTCGATTTTGGATTTCTGAATCGGAACTGGTGGTGCGAGTTTCGAGTGATGGCGTGGGTTGACCCAGCAGGGTGGCGGCGGCGTGGAGAATTTGGCCGCGGCCGCGGACGGGCTCTTGTAATTTATAGCCTTGCGGTGAGGCGTACAGGAAACCGACACGGTCGCGGTTGACGGCGCCGAGCATCATGACGAGACCGGCGAGTTCCATCAGGGCTTCGCGTTTGGATTGCGCGCCGGAGCCGAATTGCAAACTGAGGCTGTCCTCGAATACGAGCAGCAGGGACACCTCGCGTTCCTCGATAAATTTTTTGCGGTAAGGCTCGCCGAGGCGAGCCGTGACGTTCCAGTCGATGTCGCGGATATCGTCGCCGAATGTGTATTTGACGACCTGGTCGAACTCCATGCCGCGGCCGCGGAAGGCGGAGCGGTATTCGCCGCTGAGCACATTTTCCACGGCGTGGCGCACGCGCCACTCAAGCTGCTTCAGCAGCGCGAGCTGGGAGGTGACCAGCGAGGCGGTGGATTGAGTCGGAGCGGGCATTGATGGTTAATTTCCAAAGGCCAAAGGCCAAACTTCAAAAAAAACCGAGCCGCTAAAATTCAAACGAAGCCAACCGGCAATCCTGGTTTTTTCTGTCATGGGATAGATTTGAATAGTGGAGTTTTTGCCTTTGTGATTTGCCAAGTTCAGGCTTTGGCCGGGACCGGGGTGCGGACGAGGACTTGATCGAGAATCTTGTCGGAGGTGAGGCCTTCGGCTTCGGCTTCGTAGGTGAGACCGACGCGGTGGCGGAGGGCGTCGTGAAACACTTCCTGTACGAGCGCGGGAGAAACGTAATCACTGCCGCGCAACCACGCGAGGGCGCGGCTGGCTTGGAAGAGGGCGAGCGAAGCGCGTGGCGACGCACCGAAATTGAGCAAACGCTTCGCGCCGCTGCTGGTGCCTTCGACTTGGGCGGCGAGTTCGCGGGTGCCGCGGACGAGGGCGAGGATGTACGCCTGAACCTCGGGCGAGACATGAATGGCGTCCACGTGGACGCGGAGCTCGAGCAGCTCTTCGCCACTGGTGACCGCGTTAACTTCGGGTTGCTTGGTGACCTGACCCCACATTTCCATCATGAGGGCTTCTTCCGAGGCGGACGGATAATCGACGAGGAGCTTGAAGAGAAAGCGATCGGTTTGCGCCTCGGGCAGCGGGTAGGTGCCTTCCTGTTCGACGGGGTTTTGCGTCGCCATGACGAAAAAGGGGCGCGGCAATTTGTGCGACGTGCCGCCGATCGTGACTTGGCGTTCCTGCATGGCTTCGAGGAGCGCGGATTGGACTTTGGCGGGAGCGCGGTTGATTTCGTCGGCGAGGACGAGGTTGGCGAAAATCGGACCCTTGTGGGTCGCGAAGCCACCGTCTTTTGGGGAGAAAATCATCGTGCCGACGACGTCGCTCGGCAGCAGATCGGGGGTGAACTGGACGCGCTCAAATTGGACGCCGAGCGCGGAGCCGAGGGATTTGACGAGAAGGGTTTTGGCCAGGCCGGGCATGCCTTCGAGCAGTACGTGACCATTGGCGAGCAAGGCGACCAGGAGACGTTCAATCACGACATCCTGGCCGATGACGGCCTTGGCGATTTCGGTGCGGAGTTTTTGGGACCAAGAGGGACCGGTGATCATAGGGGAAAATAGAGAAGTCGAAATTAAGGGCGGGCAAGCGTCCGGAGCAAGCCACTTGGTGGCAGGAATCGGGCGTTTACTACCGGGGTTGGTTTGACTGGCGAATGTGGCTTTGGTTGCATCCAAGGAAACAAAAATCATGGCCGAATTTTCTGACATTGTTGATGGCCCGCTTCGGGCCCGATTTGCCTCCCTTCGCGTGCGGCCGGAGGAAGTTGAAGAACGTTTTGTCCGTGGGGCCGGGGCGGGTGGGCAGAAGATCAACAAGACGTCATCAACGGTCTGGCTTCAGCACCGGCCGACGGGCGTGGAAGTCCGGTGCCAGCGGGAGCGGAGTCAGACGGTTAACCGGCTGCTGGCCTGGGCGGAATTGGCGGCCAAACTTGAATGGCGACGACAGGAGATGGCCAATCAATCTCAAGCCGCGAGGGAACTCGTGCGCCGGCAGAAACGCCAGAAATCACGCGGGCAGAAGGCGCGGATGATGGAAGGGAAAAAGCATCGTGCGAAGATCAAGTCAAAGCGCGGTCGGGCCCACGCGGAGTGATCGGGCCGGGGCGGGATTTTCAGGCACGCACGGAAGGGAAGCGATGAGCTGCAAACGGCTGGAAGGTTGTAAAAAAATAATGACGATTTGCACGTGAAGGCTGTTATTTTTGGGGTGTTTTTGCGATTTGGTCTTTATCCCAAAAATGTGCATCCTAAACTTTCGACGGTGCATGGTGCCTGCTGGGTGAGGGACGATGCCCGACGAACTTTATGCAAACTCCCAGTGATGCGCCAAAATCCAACCCGTTGGCTTCGCTGGTTGTTTTTATTCAAGGGAAGTTCAATGGACGATCGAGGGAAGTCGCGGTAAGTGGAGCTCGTGCGACACTCAGTGTGAGGTTGAATGGCAATCTGAAGCATCCACCGATTGAGTTGTTCGCCAAGCGCGGGGATGCGGCGAAGGAAGCGACGACGCTCGGTCCGCCCTGGGTACCGGTGACGTATGCTTGCGGCTATATGCTCACGAACGGCTGGTGTTTTCGTGATGCGAACGGGCCGTTGCAGACTTTTTGTCCGGTCACGATCGAACAATTGGATACGATCACACCGCTCATCACGCACCTCAAGCTCGAGGAAGTTCCGGCGAAAGAATTGCCGCGTCAAATCACCACGGCACTGCAACCGCTGGCGGATTCCATGTCGCAGGCCGCCTTTGAGAGCCTGTGTTATTATACCTTTATGCGGATCGGCTACCCGTTGCCGACGGGAGAAAAAGAGGATTGGCTGACGATCCCGCCGTGGGCGTTGCGGTTGCCGACGCGGACGAAGAAGTTGAATTGATCCCAAATTCCGGAGTCAGTTAACCGCTAGATTTCACTAATCGGCGCTAATGCAGGCAATACTTGGCTTTCGTTCAGAGAGTTTTTGTTCACCGATCAGGTGGACCCCTTTTGGGTTCAGTTCTATTTGGGTTCCTCGCTACTTCCAGTGGCTGGCCTTACAAAACAGAATCAAAAAGCCGGAAGTTCTAACCGCTCATTGGCTTCATCAAGGGATGAAGCTTTGAAAGTGCGGCTTTGCCTAATCGTCTCCGCCCATGGGTTTCTGGGGCCTGCTAATCGCAGGCGGAACACACCAGTCAGCGATCAGCTGACTCCCAGGAACCACCACCGAAGACGACCAGCCTACGCCAAGGCTGCGGCCCGGCAGGTGAGTCGAAGGGGGATTCTAAAGTTTCGCCTATTGGTGAAACTCATTAGCGGTCACCTCCTCTGGCGTGGGTTCTGGTCGAAGCTCGTTTCGCTCTCGCCCATCGAAAACAGCGTGGAACCTCTTTTGAATTTCTTTATTAGCGTCAATTACGGTGGATTAGCGGTTTCTCATCTGAGTTTTCTAGGTTGATCAGCGGACTGAATGGGCGCGGCTAAGATTATTCTTTGCCGGACGTGAAACTCTGCCAATAGTGGAACCATGAATCAGTCGAACCAAGCCTTAGAGGAAGCCCGGAAGGCGGGGATTGATCTCGATTTATTGGATACCAATCTTTCGCTTTCTGTGAAGGAGCGTTGGCAGCAGCATGATGCTGCATTGAGATTAGCTTTGAAATTGCAGGCGGCGGGAGAATTGAGAAATGCAAGACTTCAGCCAATTACTTCAACGGCTCGCTGACGCTGGGTTGGATTTTGTGATCGTTGGTGGCTACGCTGCCATCAGCCATGGCTCGTCCTACCTCACGCGCGATGTAGATATTTGCGCCGTACTCACTGATGAAAATGTCTCACGTCTGAGACAAGCGTTGGCGGAATGGAATCCCAAGCATCGGATGACGCCGCAAAAGCTTTCATTTTTGACTCATCCACCAGCGGGTCAAAAATTGAATAATATTTATCTTCAAACTGATCGTGGAGTGGTGGACATTATTTCATCCGTTCTCGGTGTCGGTGATTATGTCCGACTCAAGAGCCAGGCTGAGGCGTTGGAAGTGGATGGTCAGCAGTATTACGTGATTTCGCTCGGGGACCTTATCACCGCCAAAGAGGCTATGGGGCGGGAAAAAGATCTTTTGACGGCGAAGGAACTGCGGGCCATCGCGGCCAAGCGCGGCCAAGGCTGAAGGGTTTTAAATTAAGGTGATGGGGGAGACGCCGTGATTTTAATCGCGGAAAAATGAGATGAACGTACTCACCGCGCCGGCAACAGTGACGGTCGTTGCGATGGCGGGGAGGTGTCGTTCGAACCAGCTGATTTCTTTTTCGGTTGGATCGGGTTCACCTAATTTGCGCACGTGCAGCCAGTGTTGTTGGCGCATCGCGGCGGCGCGGGTGGTGCTATTGGCAAAGCCGCGAAGAAACAGTCCGGCCATCACGAGCGTGATGCCGATCTCCAGGAGGGTTTGATGGCTGGTGAGTTGTTGGAGCAATTGGGGGTTCACTCGTGGAGGGTGCGGAGGGTTGGGGTGGGCGTATGGTTTCCGGAGAGGGTCGGCGAAATAGCCGAAAGAATCATGCGGAATAATTTAACCTATATTCCGCAATACAACCGATCTTTTTAACCACGGATTTCACGGATTACCACGGATACAGAAACAATTCAGCGAGAAAAAACATCCCAAATAATTTCACCTGCGGGGTGAATTCCCACGGATTTGTATTTGATTGAGTATCTGTGAGCATCCGTGAAATCCGTGGTTTCAACTGCGTTTTTTAGGTTTAATGGTTCCTCGCTGTTTGCGATGGATTTAGGCGCGGAGAGGAACCCAAACGAACTCAAATCAAACGAGACAGGTTTACCGCTAATGAGTTTCGGCAATGGATGAAAATTTTAAAGCCCCCTTCGACTCATCGTCTCCGGTGTGGGATCCGGGGAGTCCGCTAATCGCAGACTGAAGTGGCCCTGCCTGCGATTAGCAGGCCCCCGAGACCCAATGGTGGAGGACGATGAGTCGCAGACGCTCTTTCAAGGCTTCATCCATTGATGAAGCCAATTAGCGGTCAAACCCGCCGGCGCCTTGGATCTGTTTTCGCTTTTACCCACCGGAAGTAGCGAGGAATCAATTTAATCCTGCGGTCTGCTGATCTCTTGTCGCAATCGGCCGGGGCACTCGGGATGCTCAGAGAAGCTCGATTTTTGCTCCGACGTGCAGCGTGCCGCGCTTGGTTTCGTGAATGAGATTGGCGCCGAAATTGACGTCGGTCGGATCAGTCTTGTCGCGGCGATAGGTGGCGAGAGTTTTGAGTGGTTCCTTCGCGCGCTCGGCGGTGAGTTGGTTTGTCGTGGTGATCTGGCAACGCGCACACGGACCACCTTGGCGGAAAATGATCTCGTTGATTTTGAGTCGGGTCCACGTGTCTTCGGCGTAGGATTCAACGCCCGCGACGACGAGGTTAGGGCGGAAGCGGTTCATCGGGAGCGGTTCCGTGAGTCGAGCGTTTAGGTCGGCGAGTGACGCTTCGCTGGTGACGAGAAACGGGTAGGCGTCGGCGAAGGACACCACATCGCCGGGCAATGCTTTGCTTGGTTTCACCGGACGGTGAAACGCCTCGCCCATGCGGACGAGGCGCAGCGGCAAGCCGAGGAAGTTTGATAACCATTCGGCGGGTTCCTCGCCGCAGTCGTCGGCGGTGACGATGTTTTTCCAAACGGTGACGGACATTTTTGATTTTTGATTCTCGATTTTTGATTTAAGAGAAACTGTTACGGAGCGATGATTGATGGTCGCGAGGGTGAGGGTGTCGGCAGTGAGTTCGGTTTCAATCAGTGCCATGCGCGGGTGGGTGCGTTGGGTGAGAAATAATCCATCGGCGGCGTGGACGACCATGAAGCGCCGGTCGCCGACGAGGCCGTGTGCATCTACTTCGGCGGAGGCGACGTTCAGACCGCGGCAGGATTTAACCGGGTAAATGTGCAGGGCGGAGAGGTGCATGGGCTGGAGAAATAGAAACTGCTAATTGGCGCTAATCATCGCTAATTTATTTATGAAAGCCGAGGAGAACTGAAGCGACCGTGGTGGGGAAATTCGGATTTGAATTAGCGGAAATCAGCGAAGATTAGCGGTTCACTTCCTGTTCCTTGCGCTGGTAATTCACGAGGTAGAGCTGTTGGCCGGAGGCAGTGGTGAATTTCGCCGGGCGCTCGCCGCTGAGGCCGTAACAGATGGAGAGGGAGGTGCCGGTGAATTTGAAAATCGAGGGAATGGTTCGGCCGGCGTTTGCTCCGGTGACGCCGCGCAGCGTGAGGCTGATTGCATCGATTTCGTAGGTGCCGTGGTCGGAAGCTTCGCCGCCAAACCGCACCGTGTATTTTCCGGAAGAAAGTTCGAGTTCGAGTTTTTCAAGAAACATTCGCGGCGCTTCTTCGCCGTCAAGTTCCGCGTAGACGGGCTGCCAGAGGCCTTCGAGAGGGTGGTTCATGGCGTGATTTGCCCATGAAATTCACGAAAAGACACGAAATAAAAACGGAGTTTTATTGTGTGGTACAAGGTCGCTGCCGAGCGGGTTGCTCGACGGTGCGAGGCACGCTTGCAATCTATCAATGAGTTGATCGAGCGGAGTTCTTATCCGCGCTTGGTGACTTCTCGCGGGGTCGTTTCGACGGGGCCGGGTTCGGGGAGGTCTTTGGCTCCTTTGGCTCCGAGCTCGACAAATTTGCGGGCGCCGGGGAGGAGCGTGCCTTCAAATGAACCGACAGCTAAATTGTAGGACTTGCTGGCGTTTTCCAATCCGCGCCCGACTTTGTCGAGGTGATCGGCGAAGCCGCTGATGCGGTCGTAGAGTTGCCGGCCGAGGTTTGCGATTTCCTCGGCGTTTTTGGAAACGGATTCCTGGCGCCAACCGTACGCGGCGGCTTTGAGGAGTGCGATGAGCGTCGCGGGCGTGGCGAGTAATACCTTCTTCGCGATGGCGCGGTCGATGAGAGTCGGGTCGCCTTGCAAGGCGCCGGAGAGGAATTGATCTCCGGGGAGAAACAGGACGACGAATTCGGGCGACGGTTGAAACTGCGCCCAATAATCTTTGGCGCCCAGTGCATCGATGTGGCTGCGGACTTTTGCCGCGTGTTCGGCGAGTTTCGCGGTGCGGATGGTGTCGTCGGACGCGTTCGCGGCTTCGCGGTAAGCGTCGTTGGGCGCTTTGGCGTCGATGACGATTTGTTGGCCGCCAGGGAGGCGCACAATCAGGTCGGGGCGGAAACTGCCGGCGGATTGTTGCTCAGTGAAATCGCAGTACGAACTCATGCCCGACATCTCGACGACGCGGCGCAGTTGGAGCTCGCCCCAGGTGCCGGCGGTTGTCGTGGAACGCAGTGCGGTGGTGAGTTTGGCGGCTTCGGCTTGGAGGGACGTTTGCGCGGTGCCGAGGGATTTCAACTGTTCGGAAAGCTGACCGTAGGCGCTCGCGCGGGCCTTTTCGATTTCGCCGATTTTGGCGTCCACTTTCTCGAGTGATTCCTTGAGCGGCTTGACCATCGAATCGATCGCTTGCTGGCGTTTGCCGAGTTCGTCGGCGGATTGCTGATGGAGTTTGCCGAATGATTCGCGAGCGAGTTCGAGGAACGATTGATTGTTGGAGCGGAGGGCGTCGGCAGAGAGCGCTTTGAAGGAGTTGGTGAGACGTTCGTGGGCGTCAGTCAGGGCGGTGATACGCTCGGTGGCGGAGGCGCGCTCGGAAGCGAGGGTAGTTGAGAGCTGAGAGTTGAGGGCGGAGAGTTCGGTGAGGCGGGTGCGGGCGATTTCCAAATCGGCGGCGAGGAGTTTGGCGCGTTCAATGACGGCGGCAGAGCGTGACTGGGCGATGAACCAGCCGAGGGCGACACCGACGGCGAGACAGAGGAGCGCGATGACGATTTCCATTTCGCGTTTAGTGATAGATCGAAGCTGAGCGTGGGCAAGCTCGCTTGTCTCCCCCCATCAAGCATCAGAGCTGACGTGGAAGAATTCCGGAGGGTTTACCACGAAATACACGAATCACACGAAAGCAGGCGGGGGGGGGCGGTCCCGCTCCTCCCTGAGCGGGCTACCTCGACGTTTCTTTCAAGGCGATTGGATGTAGGTCGGGCTTTATGCCCGACGGTTTTCGCGGCATGTCGGGCATAAAGCCCGACCTACATTTCCGTTCAAAATGGCGTGTCGGAGCCGGAGGGTTCTTTGGCGGGGAGGTAGATCGTGAACCGAGTGCCGTCGCCGGGGCGGGATTTGACGTGAACGATGCCGCTGTGGTTTTTCACCAGACGAGACACGATGGCCAAGCCGAGGCCCGTGCCAGTCTCTTCTTTCGTGGTGAAGTAGGGTTCAAAAATCTTAGCGAGTACATCGCTGGGAATGCCTGGACCTTGGTCGAGCACGGAAAGTGCGACGACGGGCAATTCGTTGGTGAAGGTATCGAGTCCGATGAAGCGTTCGGTCGGAGTTTCAATGAAGGTTTCAGTCGGCAGCTTGGCATCAAAGCGTTCGGCCGTCACCCAAACGGTTTGCGCGTCGTTCGAACTTTGAAAGGCGTTAATGCAGAGATTCAGCAGAATTTGAATGAGCTCCGTGCCGCCGATTTTTGCGGCTGTGTTCACGTCGAGGTGTTTGACGGCGAGCTGTCCGCCTTTGACGCTGGGATGACTGCGCAAGAGCGTCTGGACGTCGTTGAGCACCTGGTTCACGGACACTTCCGGATTCTGCATGCTGCGCTTATTCACGAAGCGGAGGTAGCGACGTGTGATGGCCGAGCAGGTGCTGACCTGTTTGGCCAAAGTGCCGACGTCTTCGCGCACCGCCTGCAAGTCGGAGCCTTGCAGGGTGCCGACTTTCTCTAGTCGCAACGTCAGCATTTCAACGTAGCCGGTGATAACGGTGAGCGGATTATTGATGTCGTGCAGCGCGCCGGCGTAAATCTCCGTGGTGGTGCGGGCCATTTCCTCTTTGAGCGAGGAATCGTTGAGCTGGTCGTGGAGGACTTTGAGACGGTCGCTGGTGTCGGTGACAGTATCGGAGATACGGCGCAGGTGTAGGGCACGGGTGACGGCTTCGCGAATGGTGGAAAGGTCGAAGGGCTTGCTGAGGTAATCGCATGCGCCGAGTCGGAGCGCCTGACGCGCGGTCTAGGTCGTCTCGTACGCGGTGAGCATGATGATTTCGATGTTGGGATCGATCGCCTTGAGGCCGCGGAGAACGTCGATGCCGGATTTGCCGGCCATGCGGATGTCGAGAATGGCGAGACTGATGGGGTGATGTTTTGCGTACTCGAGAGCCTTGTCGCCATTGTCGACGGCGTAGACTTCAAAGTCTTTCTTGAACACCATGCGGAGTGAATGGCGCGGGCCTTCCTCGTCGTCCACGATCAGCAGCGTGGGCAGTATTGTGGCGGTGGGGGCGAGGGGCTGACTCATGACGGGGGCGAGCGTAGACATGGTTTGCAGGTTGAAATTAGAACCGCCATCCAGCGGAGATCGAATAGGCGTTTAAGGAGTTTTGGTAGGTTCCGTCAGCGGTGGCGCCGATGAGCGAGGGCGGGCTGCCTTTGACGGTGCGAGTGCCCCCGTCGCCGTAGTGCCACGCGAGATCAAATGAGAGGTTGCCGGCGGTGTAGCCGAGGCCCAGCGAATAGAATGATTTGTTACTGTCGGGCAGCGCGGGCGTGTACGTGGCGTCCGGGGTGGAATTTTCCGTGTAGAGATAACCGGCGCTGAGGTGCAGGCCGTTCTCGAAATAGCGGGTGGCACCGAATTCGTAGAAATAGCCGGACTGCCAATTGAAGGCGAGTGGCACGGGGCCGGAGGCCTTGGAAATCGTGACGGTGTTAAAGCGATTCCAGTTCGTCCAATCGACGTTGACTTCAAAATTCCATTGCGGGGTCGGCCGGTAGGAATAGCCGATGATTGCGACCTCGGGAAAAACAAACGTCGCTTCACTGGGTTCGCCACTGGCGAGTGGAATGGTGTCGGTCGTGCCCGTCATTTTGATCGACGTGTGGCTTTGGTAGCTGAAGCCGAAGCTGTGTTTGGGGTCAGGTCTCCACAAAGTGCCGAGTGTGTAGCCCACGGCGTGGCCCTCGCCTTGAAAACGAAACAAATCATTCGGCCCGAAGACGCCGATGGCGCGGCTCAGGTCGACCGTGGCTTTATTGTAGGTGAGTCCGCCGCCGACCGAGAGCGTGGGCGAAATTTGATAGGCGCCGGAGAGATTGAAGGTCCGGTAGGTTTCTTTGTTCTTAAGAGCGAATGTCCGCAGTGGGGAATTGGCGGGCCATTCGGTCGAGAGGCCAAAGGGCGCGTAGACGCCCAGGCCGAAGGCCCACGTCGATCCTTGCGTTTTCCACGAGGCATAAAACGCGGGGATCGTGTGGCTGCGATTGTCCATCGCCGCAGAGCCGCCGGTGCCTTGGTAGTCGGAGGAAACCGCGACGGTGTAAATGTTGCCGACGAGCTGCGTGCCTTCGAGTTGGGTCAGGCCGGCGGGATTGTAGTAGACTGCGCTCGCGTTATCGGCGGTGGCGACAAATGCGTTGCCGCGGGCCATGGCAAACGCGTCTTTGAAACCGACGCGGGTGCCGGAGGCGGACGCTGACGGGGTTGCGACGAGCAAGCTGAAGATTGAGGCGAGTGCGCTTAATTTCAGAGGAGAAAGTGAAGCCGGCGTGGAAGATGAGCGAACGGGATTCATATCAGCGTGGAATGGGCAGATGGATCACGATGTCAGGATCGCCGGGTGAAAGCCGCGCTAGGATATCGAGGCGGCCTTGGTGGGCCTCAATGACGCGGCGCGCGATGGTCAGGCCGAGGCCGACGCCGGTGTTGCGCGTAGTAAAGAACGGTTCGGTGGCGCGGCCTGCTGCTTCAGGGGCGAAGCCGCCGCCGGTGTCGCGCACTTGGATAATCAATTCGGCGCGGCCGTCGGTTGTCGCGGCGGCGTTGACTGAAACTGCGAGGCGCGGTTCGCCGTTCGAGGATTGCAGGCCGTTCAGGAAAATTTCCTGAAACGCGTGCGCAAGGCTGGCGCGGTTGCAGCGGAGGACGATGGGCGGAAGATCGGAGCGCAGGTCGAGCTCGCCGGAGCCGCCGGCGAATTCACGGGACTTGGCAAAACTTTGCCGCAATAAATCGTCCAACGGGGCGAGCTCCGAAGGCGGGTTTTCCGAGCGGGCGAGGAGCAACATCTGCTCGGTGAAACGCTGAATGCGCTGGGTCTCGCGGGTGAGGGCGGTCTTGAGCGAATCGCGAAAATCGGCGTTGTTGATCTCGGCGTCGAAGAGCTGCTGATGCGTGGTGAGGGGGACGAGCGAGTTGCGGATTTCGTGGGCGAAGCGGCGGGCGATGACGCCGATCAGCTTGAGGTTGGAGGACTCGATCTCGGCGCGCTGGATGGCGGTGATGCGTGTGTAATCTTCGAGCAGGAGCAGGGCGGTCTGCGGAAGTTTTCCGGTGGACTGGCGCAGTGGAA
>JANYFP010000237.1 GCA_025362555.1 Verrucomicrobiota bacterium | reverse complement strand
CAATAACGCTGGCGGCAGACATGCCGACCACGCAGAGAGCCAGCGTGAGTTTCACTCCGACGCGATCGATCCATCCGCCCACAAATAAATACATGATCGTGTAAGGCGCCATGAACGCGGTCACGAGTAAGGAGTAACCGCTGTTCGTCAGGCCGATCTCGGTGCCGAGGGTGGTCTTGAGAATACCGAGAACCGCCCGGTCGCCCGCAAACAAGGCGAAGATCAAACCAATGACGGCGAGAATCCACCAAGCGATGCGCGGAGTAGCGGGGGAGCGAGGGGCAGGCATGAGTGGGAGAAATAGAAATCCGCAGGAAGTCCCGCGGCATTTCTGGAATCTTTCAGCGTGGTGGTGGGAGCGCGCTTGCTCGCGACTCAGCGGGTGCGGTGTCGCGAGCAAGCTCACTCCCACACTCACGTTCAAGTTGAACCAAGTTTTGGTGCATTGAACCCATGTAATTGAAAAAATCGGCGGCGAAAGAATCGTCGCCGGCTGGCTTGGCGTCAATGCGTCTCCATCGGGCGATGGTCGCACATCGGCGGGGTGTTAGAACCGCACCGCTAATTCGGCGATGACGCGGGAGGGTTCGCCGCGCTCGCGCACGGTCTGGATCTCGTCGACGTCGGTCACGTTTTTCCAAGTAAGCTTGGCGGACCAGTTGCGACCGGCGGTCTTCCAATCATAGCCGACCACCGCGTCGAACACCGTCTGCGCCGGCAGATAGAGCCAGGGATTATTGGAAATCTCGGCCTTCTTGCCGGTGTAGTTAAAGCCGCCGCCGATCCAGAGGCCCTTGACGCTGCTGTCTTGAAAGCTGTAGCGCGTCCAGAGATTGGCGCGGTCGCGGGCAGTATATTGTGGTGCCGTGCCGAGGAGATACTGCACGTCGGGCGAGGAGATCGCGGTGTATTTTGTCGTGGCGCTGCTGGCGCTGAAATAGACCTGCCAGTAGTTGGTCGGCGAATAGGTGAGTTCGAGATCGACGCCCTTGCTCGTCACGACGTTGCCGGCCTGCACTTGAGTGGTGAGCGTCTGGCCGGTGGGGCTGACCTCGACGTAACTGAAAACGTAGTTTTTCTGTTCGTTGTTGAAAAAAGCCACCGTGCCGGAGATGCGACCACCAAGGAAATCGGATTTGAATCCCGCCTCGTAGCCGGTGCCGAGGAAGGGCTCGGCGAGGCGGTCGGCGACGCTCTTGGTTTGCAGCAGCGCGTTGGCGGCGGTGAACGATTGGCTGTAGCTGCCGTAGAGCATGAGATCACGCGTGAGCTTGTAACCAGCGCCGAACTGCGGAGTGGAGCGGGTCGTCTCGAAGTGCGGGCTCACGCTGTTGTTGAGGCGATTGACGGTGTTGGCCTTGGCTTTCGACCAGCGCAGGCCGCCGACCAGGATGAGTCGCTCGTCGAGCAGTGAGAACTGGTTGGCGGAGTATGCGCCCAGATTTTCGAATTCACCAAAAGTGTTGTTACCAGCCGGCCACGAAGAGACGGGCGAATCGACGTCCTTCCACGTGCTGCGATCGAAAATATTCCATGCCGGGGCCCACAGCGCCGTGGGCAGTTGGGACTGGAAAATTTGCGTGATGCCACTGTTGCGCTGGAAGCCAACGAGTGGCTTCCAAATGACGGCGCCGAACTGGACCTTGCCCGCCGTCTCGATTTGGAACGTGCGGCGCTGCGTATAATTGGCCTCGTAGCGCATCCGACGGAAGACCTGTGAACCGGTGGCGAGCGTCGAAAGGTCCGCCGGGAGGTTCGCATTCAAATAGAGACTCGCGGCCTTGAAGGTGGTGGGCACGTTGGCGAGGAAGCTGGCGGGGAGATTGATCGTGATGTCGCCGCGGCCGGTCTGCTTCATTTTTTGCTGGCTCTTGTCCCAGTCAAAAATGACGCGCGTGGTCCAGTTCGCGTTGTGGCGGATTTCGTAGTCGGCCGTGAGCGTCTCGGCATCGGTCTTCTTGAAATCATAGACACTGGTGGCGTTGTATTTTCGGTCGGGGATGGCGTAGTGACCGAAGTAGCTGAAGCCGGTGAGTGGGATGAGTACGCTTTGGCGCATGAGGGCCTGGGGGCCTTCGTTGCGGCGATACCATTGGTAGTCGAGGTTGAGCGTGGAGTTGTCTGTCACCTTAACCGTAAGGTTGGGGTTCATGACGAGGAGGTCGCCGTTCACTTTGTCGACGTAGCGTTCGAGGTTTTCCCACGCGGTGTTGAAGCGCACGAAGACGCGGTCGCTGATGAGCGGCTGATTCACATCAAGCTGGGTGCGGGCATAGTCGTAGCTGCCGGCTTGAACGGAGACTGAGCCGGATGGTTTTTTCTGGGCGCGTTTGGTAATATAATTCACCACGCCGCCTGGCGCGATTTGGCCGTAGAAGAGCGAGGCAGGGCCCTTCACGATTTCGACGCGCTGAATCATGGAGCCGTCAACATAGAGTGGACTGTAAAGGCCGTTGCGCTGCGGTACCGATTGGAAGCCGCGCACCATCACTAAAGAGTTACCACTGGAGAAGCCTTCGGAACCGCTCGTGACCGCCGGCGCGAACTTCAGCACATCCGTGAGATCACGCGTGCCGATGTCGGACAGGAACTGCTCCGTGAAGGCACTGACTGCGAAGGGCAGGTCTTTGATTGGCGTGTCGATGCGCGTGGCCGACACGGAGTTTCCCGCTTGGTAGCCTTTGTCTTGAGCGGCTGAGACCGTAAACGTGCTGAGATTGATGACGGGGTCCGCGGCGGTCGCAGGTGGGGCATCGGGCGGCGTGGTTTGCGCCAAGACGAAGAGTGGAGAGAAACAGATCAAGGCGGCGGCTGTTACAAGGCCGCGTCGCCGAAGTGGAAAACTGCGGGCAGACTGAAGCATCAACGTTTGCATTTGTGGGGGGCGGGGTCGATTTTGCCTGATCGGTGGTGGATCCGGCGATCCCCATCGGATGTTAGTCCGGGACAAAAGACACAAGTGACCCGGCGTGCGCCACGTCGCATGGGAAGCGGATTTTAGGTTTTGTAATAGCGCTGGATTTGGAATGGGGAAGGCTGAGGGAAGCTCACTTCGCGGTTAAATCGGTCGGCGGTATTGCGGAATATGGGTTCGTCTGGATGCTACGCAAAAAAGCTACCCGATGCAGCGGGTAGCTTTTAGTTTTTTCAGGACCGGGGGCTTTCGGTCCCGCGGATTGTGAGTAACGAGCTTAAGGATTCGGGGCTGCGGCTCTTTACCAGCGCACTTTAGCTGGGAAAAACTCGCTGATGAGTTCCAGGTAATATGGTTTTAATTTCGTGATGTCGGGCGACTCGTGGCTTTTTGTGTAGAGATCGTACGTGTTGAATTTCAGCACCCACGGCATCATTGAGCGGTCCTTCGCGTTGCAGAATTGATCATACGCGCCCTCGCGGTGCCACGGATAAAAGCTGTGATAGCGCAGCATGTAGAGGCCTTCCTCGGGCAGATAATCTTTCGCGACGTTGTAGATATATTCATCGTGACCCCAGGAGAGCACCACTTTCTCGAGCCCGCAGCCGGGTTCATAAATCCCGTTGGGGGTTTGGAAGCGCGGGTTCTTGCTGTCGGGATTTTCTGCGAAGAATTGGGGGAAAACATTCTTGGGCGAAAACGCGCAGCCGGTGGCGAAGGTGTCGCCGACGACGGCCCATTGCGGCTCGCCCCACAGACAGAGAACTTTGCCCAGATCGTGGATGAGTCCGGTGAGGATCATCCAGCGCGGCTGACCGTCACGGCGCATCGCCTCCGCAGTTTGCAGCAAGTGTTGGAGTTGGGAGAGGTCCGTGTCGGGATCGGAATCGTCCACGAGCTGGTTGAGGTATTCCATCGCTTCCCACACGCTCATATGGAGACGGTTCAGGCCGAGGTATTCCTTCCGTTTGGCCAACGCGAAGTCGTGCGTCTGGTTGAGATGATTCAGTCGGTAGAATTCGCGCACGCTGGGCCGGGCATTGGTTTCGTAGGAGCGGAATTCTTCCTGTTTCTTTTCCGGATCGGTGCCGACCGACGGGATTTTTTTGGTGACACCGGCCGCCGGGGCCGGGGCGGGTTGGGGATAAACTTCTTTTAGAAAATCCTCCCATTCATCGAGGGAGGCGAGAGGCTGGTTGGACTGGGTGGAAATCTTCGGTTTCATCAGCTACGAGGGGTTATGGCCGCCGCACGAGCGGTCGAAAACACGATGCGCCGATTCCGTCTGATGTCAGGTTCGCTGGCTTTTAACCGTTAGATACCCGATACGCTTTGTGGCTGCCAGCCTCGCGTCAATGACGGGTGATAAGAGTAATCTTGGACTGAGCCACGGGGACGGTGGTGTGCCGTGAAGCTCAGGCCGTGCCCGCGGCCGCACTGAGCAGCAGCCAGAAAATTAAAATAATGGCGCCCGATGTCGCGCAGCAGCCGAGAAAACCGACGGTGTCGACCCGATCCCATTTGGCGAATTCCCAGGCGGAATTCTTTCTTAGCAACTTGGTGTGGTCGAAGCGGTGCGGATTGGCGCGCGTCTCGGCCATTGCGGCGGCTTCAAGCTCGGGCGTCGCGCCGACGGGTGTTTTCATCTTGCCGTAAAACTGGTCCACGCGCTCCCGTTCCGGCGGCCGCGTGACGAGGCTCATGAGAATCAGTACGGCAAAAGGGAAGAGTCCGTCGAAAAGGAATTGCGCCGTCTCGCGGCCTGAAGGCGTCAGTTTCGCCGGATCGAGTCCTGCGCGACTGAGCAACCAGCATTCGAAATTGAACCGGCCGTGGCCTTCCATCGCACTGGCGAGATTGGCCGGGTCGGTGCGGACAACCTGTTTGAAATACACCGGCACGGGTTTGCCTCCAAGGCCGGCCACCGTCTGGGTGAGCGCGGACTGTTGTGCAACGGCGGGAATCTTCGCAGCGATCAGAGGGATGAGGAGAATCGCAGTGGCGGACATCGCCACGGAACTCCAGACCGCAGCACAGGTCAGGCGGCGCCAGAAAAACATGAGGATGACGGCCGCGCCGAAAGGGATGTTCACCGTGAGGACGAGTTTCACGAGCGTCTCGACGTCGTTCATCGCCTCGGCGGAAATGACCCCCAGGACCAGCACCGCGAAGATCGTCCAGCGTGCGGCCCGTACGGCCTGCAGCTGCGTCATGTCAGGCCAGATGTGCCGGCAGAAATTCCGCACAAAGAGCGAGGCGATGGCCAACGCTTTTGCGGCGACGGTGGACATGGTGCCTGCGAGCACACCGGCGAGCATCAACCCAAGAAAACCGGGGCCGAGGAGTTGCGTGGTCATCACGCCCCACGCCGCGTCCGGATCGGCCAGGCCGTTGGGCCCGAAGAGCGCGACGGCGATGATTCCGGCAAACGCCCAGAGGACGATCATCACGCGTTTCATGTAGGCGCCGCTGACTCCGCCGAACCGCGCGGCGAACTCGTTTTTGGCGGAACCGTAGATGCCCATGTTGTGGCTGAGTCCGTGGATTTGCACGAGGCCGGCGAACAGCACGGAGAAAATGAACAGCGGTGAGCCGCCTTCGCCGCCGAAAAGATTCAGCATGTCGTGCGGCACGCGGTGCGCCAGCTGGCCCCAGCCACCGATGGACTTGAGGCCGGTGGGAATCAGCAACAATGAAAACACGATGATGAGGATGCCCTGTAACGCCTCGTTGATTGCCGCCGCCGCCATGCCGCCGAGAATCATGTAGCTGCCGACGACCGCCGCGAAGATCAGGTAGAACGGCAGCGATGGCAGCACGGTGATGTAGCTGTGGAGTTTCCCACGCGCATGTTGGTCGCGCAGCGCGTCGAGCCGTGGTTGGAGCGTGGAGGGCAGGGAGCCCGCGGTGGCGGTTTGCTCGAGTTGCTTTAGTTCGAGATAGCCGTCGACGGTCGCGCGTTCTGCTGCGGTCCAAGCGGACTCGGGCTTGATGGTGATCGAGGAAGCGATCTTGTAGGCGACGAAATTGCCAAAGCCCAGGAGCGCGCAGGCGACGAATACTTGGAAGAGCGCGTAGAACCGGCTGAGGCCGCGACTGCCGAGCCGGTCCTCGAACATATCGGCGAGCGTCACCAACCGCACGCGGCGAAACCACGTGTTCATGAACCAGAAATAGGGATTCATGAACACGGTGGTGAACGCGAACCACACGCCGGTGACACCGCGCTGCAGCACGAGACTCGCGGTGCTGACCGCGCCCTGCGGCTCGGTCGCGTTGCCGAACGAAAGGAAGAACTGGTAGAGACGACCGAGCTTGCGGCCGGCGAGGAAAAATCCCTCCTCGCTCACTGACTGTTTTGTGTTGCGGTAGCCGAAGTAGATTACGGCGCTGAGGTAGAGAATAATCACCGCGACATCGATGATGTGAAAATTGCCGAGGCTCATGCGGGAGAGGGGTGGGGACTGGCGCGAGTGGGAATCAGCCGCGTGGGGAGGGGGTGAAACCGCACCCTAGGTCGGTGAATCAATGTCGCAAAGGCGACTGAAATCTAACTGTTATTTGATCGGGCCATTGAGCCGGTGACGGGATGGCGAATGCTGCCGGCTCCCTTATGTTTTCCCACCATTCAAGCCGGTACGCCTATCCCACGGAGGCTGCGCGATGAGCGCTCCCCGGGTTGGGCTGGTCGGCCTCAGTGGTTACAGTGCGGTGCATTTGCAGCATCTGCGCGATTTTCATTTGCGGGGCGAAATTATTCTGGTTGCAGCGGTGGCATTTCCTCCGGAGTTGGATGCGGGCACCCGGGCTCAGTTGCAATCCGAGGGCTGTGAAATTTTCCCGGGCTTCGCCGAGTTGCTCGCCGCCTTGCCGCAATTGAAGCTGGATCTCGCCGTCGTGCCGACGCCGATTCATCTGCACGCTCGCATGACGGTTTCGTTGCTGTTGGCCGGAGTCGATGTGTTGGTGGAAAAGCCGCTGGCGGCGTCGTTGCAGGAATCCCGTGAAATTATCGCAGCGAGTCGCGCATCGGGTCGGATGGTCGCGGTCGGGTTTCAATATTTGCATGCCCCGGAAGTGCTGGCGCTCAAGCGGCAGTTGCTCGCCGGTGCCATTGGTTCGCTTCGCCGGATGGTGGTGCACGCGGCGTGGCCGCGCAGCCACTCCTACTACACGCGCAACGCGTGGGCGGGGCGGCTGCAGGTTGGCTCGGATTGCGTGCTCGATTCTCCGGTGAGCAACGCGATGTCCCATTTTCTAATGGTCATGCTTTTTCTCGCCGGTCGCGATGAGCGGTCGTTGGCCCGCCCGGTGCGGATTGGCGGAGAACTTTACCGCGCTCAGGCCATCGAGTCGTTCGATACGGCCGTGATGCATTTGGAAACGGCGGACGGGTTGCGGTTGGATTTTTATGGCACGCACAGCTCGCGGGAAATCGGCCGGCCTTCGTTGCGCATTGAAGGGGCCAATGGTAATGCCGAGTGGGTGCAGGATTCCTGTGCCCGGCTGACCGGTTCCGCCGGATACTGGGAGCAGTTGGCCTCGCCGGAGTCGGCTACCCGGGAAAAAATGTTGGGCGATGTGCTGGCGCACCGCCGGGGAGATGCGGTGGCGATCTGCACGCCGGAGATGGCGGCGGTGCATGTGGCCTGCGTGGCGGAACTGCATCGCGACTTGGCGATCACGCCGATCCCGGCAATTCATTTGGCGGACTACCGCACTGACGGGCAGGATTTCACGTGCGTGCGGGGACTTGACCAGCAGCTGGTGCGGGCGGCGCAAGTCGGGTTGAGCTTGGCGGAAGCCGGCGCGCTCTGGGCGAGTCCGCGGGTTCCGCTGCGTGAATTCTCAGTGTGAGCCGAACCGGGTGTAACGATGCTTCGAGAAGTAGCGCGCGTTGACTTCAATGCGCCGGATTTCCCGCGGAAACCCTGCCGCGCCTTGAGGTCAAATCGCTCCACCCATAGTTAACGCTCCGTCATTTTTTCGCGCCGGGCGCAGGGTCGGTCCGTCGGTGAACAGGGCGTCGATGGAAATACTGTTCGGGAATCGCGCTGCGCCGGATTCGCGCCGGTGCAACATGCCGACCACTGTTTCCACGGCGGTCGCGCCGAGTCGCTGCGGCAGCAGGTCGAGGCCCGCGCAGGGTTCGGAACGCTCGGTGACGTTAATGCGGAAAAATCCCACATCTTCCGGCACCCGCAATTTCTGCGCTGTGAGCCAGTCTGTGATCACCTGCTTGTGACCGATCACGAGATCGGGACGGTATTTTTTGACCCAGGCATTAAATTTTTTCGGTTCGAGTTTCGGAGTGATGAGCGGAGGGACCTCAAGTTTTTGTCCCGTGAGTCGGAAGAAAGAGAGGAAGCCGGAACTCCACTTGTAGTCCACCCGTTCATCTTTTGGTGCTTCGAGACACAGCCCGATCCGCTGATAGCCGCGCTCGGTCAGCAGTTGAAGTGCGCGGCGCATCGAGAGGTAATGGTCCGGCTGGATCGTGTGCAGGCTGGGATTGAGCAACCGGTGGTCCATGCTCACCGCAGCCATGTTCGCGAGATCGAAGCCGGAATAATCCTGTCGTTTTTCAAAGGGCAGAAAAATTACGCCGTGAATGCCGCGCGCTCGCAGCACACTGTTGAGGCGGGGCACGGAGAGGGCGGGCGCTTTGGGTCCGACCCAGAATACTTCGGTTTTAAAACCGAGTTCTTGTGCACGGCTTTCCGCACCTCGCGCTACCTCGCGATGAAATAGCATTAAGTCGGTGCGGCCGTCGAGGGAGGCATCGACCAGTGCCAGCACGCCGCTGAAGCTCTGATGGCGCGACCTCCGCAGGGCGGACAGCGTGGCGCCGAGCAACGGGTTCACGCGATAACCGGCGCGCTCCGCCGCGCGCTTCACGCGCAGTCGCGTGAGCTCTTTGACTTTCGGGCTGTCGCGCAGCGCTTCGGAGACCGTGGCGACCGAGAGTCCAAGAGAACTTGCGAGGCTGCGGATGGTCGGGTTTTTTGGCATGCGGACTAACTGTTAGAAAAGTAACCTGTCGCTTCGGCGAGCGGAAAATTTCAGTTAGAGGCGTTCCCACTGAGTTTGCCTGT
>JANYFP010000215.1 GCA_025362555.1 Verrucomicrobiota bacterium | reverse complement strand
GTCGCTTGCGGCGTGCCTCACGCGGCGCGGCGCGGCACGCCGCAAGCGACGGCCCTACACCGAGGGAAAGAATCCATGAAAAAACTGAGAGTCGCGCGGTGCGATGAATAATCGCCAACCGCCGTTTGCGGTTGGCGACGTGAGTATAAACAGGAGTCGTTTCTGATCGCCGCGCCCAGTCCCTAACTACTAGGCGCGGCTAACCCATCAGAAATTAAACGTGTTGGTCAGCGTCCAGGTCTGCGCGGGGGCAATGCGGTAGCCAGCGGGAGCACCAGAGGGCTGACCGGGAATTGGACCCTGGACCGTGATCGGAATCAGATCGTTACCCTTAAAGGCATTCCGGACGTTAAGCTGGATGTGCCAGTCGATTTTTCTCGTCAGCTTGCGGCTGTAGCCGACCCAGCCGTCGAAGTTCGTCTCACTGGGTCCCTTGTAGGGGTTCGCGAGATCATAACCGTACGTCGCAGGCACCAGTGGGTCGCCAATCGGCGGATAGCCGATCCCGACGGAACTCTGATAGCGGATGCCGCCACCATAGTTGACCCCGGTCAGGAAACCCGTGGTGACATCGTAATTGGAGATGAAGTTCACGCGCCACTCGCGGAGTTCCGGAACGCTGTTCCCCTCGAGCAGCTTGCGGCTCGCCCAGTCGACCCCGGTCTGGTTAAGTTGGGTGTACAGCGCGGCTCCGGCGCGCGGAACATCCGCGGTGCCCCACCAGTAGTGAAGCTGGCCGGCCGGTCCCTGCATATCCTTAATAATAATGCCCATGAGTTTGTTCAAGGCGTCACCACCGATATTGCTGCGAACCGCGTCCGACTTGCTGGCGTTAAGCGTCAAGCGCCAGTTCTTGGTCGGCTGGGCATTCATCTCAATTTCCCAACCCTTCGAAACGCTGTCTTCGGTAATCGTGAACCCGTTCGGCACTCGGACGTCGCCGTTCACTGCATTTGGAATGGGTGCTCCAGATTGAACATTAGCCAGGCTGGTGAAACCCCAAGCCTTCCAGAAAGTCGGCAAGGCCGCATCGACATCTTTCTCAAACGCACGCATGCCGGCAACTGAAGACTTTTGGTCGGCGATGGTCGCGGCAGTCGAGATTTCGTCGCCCGCGGTCCGGAAGAGGTAGCGTGGAACCGGACCCGACTCGAAATAGCCAGGGGTCTGATTGTCCCAGTAACCATTGCCGATATGGTAGTCCCAGACATTGGTCCAAATCGCATTGTAGCCCATGAAGGAACCGAGGCCATAACCGAAGTTCCCGGAGTTAGTGCTGGTGGCATTTTTAATCGAGGTCTCGTAGCGATTCACTTTGAGTGAATACTTGTGATCACGCGTTTCGATTTGGATGCCCCGGTCAATGGTCTTGCCCGACGGTGAAGAGAGCGCATTACCCGCCACATCCACGCGACTGGAATCCGGTTTGAAGTTCGTCGACACGTTGTAAGACAGGCTGACTTCAAAGGGCAGATTCTTCGTCAGATTCTTGAGGCCCGGCAGATCCATCAAGTGTCCGACGATGCTGTAGGAACGCGATTGGACCTCAACGCGGCCATCGGGCGCCCCGGGCAATTCATAATTACTGAAGTCAATCCGCTTGTAGTCGGGATTTGGCAGCGTGTTTCCGTTCGAATCAGTGATGGTCGCGCTCGTGCTCACCAGCCGGGTTGAAGCCCAGCTCTTATTGATGTCCTTGCGCCAGCCGTAGGTGCCGACGATCGAATCGTCGAGCATCTTGCCCTGCCAGACCAAGGCCTGGGAGGTGGTGACTGACCTGGTCAGCGCCGCACGGGTCGTCAGCAATTCACGGTTGCCGGCTTTGGCTTCGGAGTCCGTGACATTGAGCGGAGCATTCGTCCAGCCGACGTAATTTGCCGGATTGTCCGCCTGCGTCTGAACGTAACGGGGCGTGCCCGGCAGGTAAGCACTGTTGTTCCACGCCGCATTCGGATTAACGTAACCATCGGCGGCTGGATCAGTCGGCCGATTCCAATGATCATTAAAATAACGGAGCATCCCGTTTCCGATCGTGGGATTGCCCGCGATGCTTGGAATGTTGGCTCCGCTGATCGCCTTGCCCAAGAGTGAACCACCGAGATAAACAATCTGCGTCGGCACCATCGGCCCGGCGTTGAAGTTATTGCTGCCTGCATTCAGCTGCTCGATGTCATAGATATTTTTGTCCATATACCCATACCGGTTCCAATTGCGATTATCCGTCTTTTGCTGGTCATCCGCCACCAGGCCGGTGAGCGTTTGGGTGCCAATAATGCGCCCTACCCACGTCTTGTAATCCTTGGAGAAATCATGCGTGACAAAAGCCGTGGCCCGCTTCGACTCGCGATCACTGGCGAAGGAGTCGTTGGCTCCGCGGGTTGACGAAACAAACGGACGCCCTAAATTGGTGTTGGGGGTACCATTCGAAAATGGCTCAACGCCCGGGGTCGCGCCCACGTCCGGCGTACCATCGTCGAAGACTTTCATCGGATCAATAAACAGCCCGACATTGCCACCGAGCATCGCGACCTCACCGCTTTCGAAGTGCTCCTTGTTATAGTCGAGTGAAAAGCCGGCCTGGTCGTCGAGGAACGTCTGAGCAAGATTGAAGGAAGCGGAGTTGAAGCGCTGCCACTCTCTTTTGGTGTCACCATCGATCAACTTGTTATAGAAATCGAAGATTGAGGGATTCGTGATGAGATTGTTTTTGAAGATACCACCAGCAGAGTACGGGAGCCCACTATTGACCGCCCAAGTTGAGGTGCTCGCGATGCCGCTGATAAAGCCCGGAGCAACGGCAAACCCGCCAATACTTCCTGGGTTGAAAGCGTTGCCCTGAAGTGTCTGAGGGACCGCCGTGATCCAGTACGTCGGAGCGCCGCTGCCGGCGAAAAACGCCACCGGCTCTTGCCCGCCCAAGGTACCGAAACTGCCATTATGAATCCAAGGCGAGGAGTTGCCAGATAACGTGGGGTCGGGAAAGTCAGCCGAGCCACGCGCGGCGCCATGGCCGGGCCGGCCGGAGAGGTGATCGAAATCATTCCAACCAATTAATTGCCGTTGATTCAAACCGGCCGCACCAGTCGAGAACCAGGGAGTAATATTGTCGACCGGTGGCAGCTCACGCGGATTGTTGGAGTCGATTTTACCGGACTCGAAATTCGCTTTGAAGATGGTTCGATTGCCATTCTTCCGCAGGAATTCCGGATCGATACGGATCGCCCCGGAGACGCGCTGGTCTTTCGAGTACGCGGGATCCTGCTGGAATTTTTGATCATCATGCAAAGCGTCGAGCCGGAAAGCGACCTGACCGGGGACGAGCACCTGATTGATATCGAGCGACACGCGGGTGCTGCCGTAGCTACCGTAGCGGGCCTCGACCTCACCGGAGTTTTTGAAGCTGGCACCCTTCGTGCCCGCGTTGATGATACCGGCCGGGCTGCCCTGACCGAACAAGATCGAGTTAGGGCCGCGTTGAATATCCAGGCGATCAGTATTGTAGCTGTCCCACGGGATATCCGTGCGAAAGAAATCGCGGGTATTGTCGGCTGCGGCCAGGCCGCGGATGCGAGTATTTTCGTTCGGCCGTTGAGTCGACTCGAAGAGCTGCGCGCCGTCACCGGTGCCGGCAAAGTTGCCGTAGATGCCACCGACCTCGGCGTTGGGTGCATATTGCAGCAGTGAGGAATTGTTCACCGCACCCGTGTCCTTGAAGAACTGACCGGTAAACACCGTCACCGCACTTCCGACGTCTCGCAATTGAGTGTTGAGCCGGTTGCCGGCCAGAGTGGTCGAAGCGTTGTAGCTTTTAACATTGGTGCTGGAAACTTCAAAGGGGGACAAGACGATGACTTCGTTGTCGTCGGCTGGAGTGACGGCAGCGGGTGCGCTGGTCGTCTGAGCGTGGATAAACGCACAAGGCGTTAGCACGATGGCCAGCACGGCTGCTCGCCATGTTAGCGTGTGGGTAGTCTTCATGTTTGGGTATACCGTACGGATGTTTGGTTTGGAGTTGCGCAACTCGTCAGACCGGATTCCCCGGTCGATGGAGTACGCGTTTGAATCGCGTTCGTTGGAGGTGGGGATCATAGGATGAAACAGGTTGCGCTCGAAGACGTCACTCGAAGAAGGGGATAACTTGGGGGGTGTCGTCGAAATCGCAACCTAGCGCCCCGGGTCTTGATGAATCATTTTTCCAACGCGACTGCCTTGCTCTGCAAACGTTGCGAAAACTCCCTTGCAGCGCTTAAATTCGTCGCGAATTTAGCGATAAAACGCGCCGCGATATTTTAAAACAAATCCAACGGGCGGATGTTGTGGGCGGGGTGCCCTCA
>JANYFP010000213.1 GCA_025362555.1 Verrucomicrobiota bacterium | reverse complement strand
TGAGGGCACCCCGCCCACACCGGACCAAGCCGAAGCGAGCTTCGGGGTATTGGACCCACTGAGAATAAAAATCACCCGCCGAGTCCTCGCCGTGTTGCATGCTCCGTCCGCGTCACTGGAACGTAACGCTCGTTTCGGCGCCACAGATTGACAGGTCACCATTCGGAATAAACATCGACCTCGAGTTTTCTCCTCAACGATCCTCCACCTCCATCGCGTGTCATGAATTTATTCCTATCCGATTTCTTATCCCACATCCGCCCGATTTTTTTTGGCCGCGGTATCACCGCCTTCACTCTCTGTTGCTTAGCCGGCGGACTGGCGCCGCAGTTGGCGCACGCTCAGGCGAATGTCTACGCCCAAAAAATTCTTGTGGCTAACCGGACCGGCTTCGAACCAGGCGCCCTGATCGACAAGCATCTGATCAATCCTTGGGGCATTGCTCTCCGTCCTCCGGGAGTCGGCGGCCATATTTGGATCAGCAATGCCGGCAATGCCAGCACGTCGACGTACGTCGGAGACGCACATGGCGATCCGCTGCACCAGGACGGATTGAAAATCGTTTCCGTAAATGGCCCGCTGATTTCCTATGAAGATGGGTTGGCCAATGTCACTGGCCAGGTCTATAATGCGGCAAGTGATTTCCCCGCTCAGCCCCTGGAGTTTCCCGTCTCCGGCCCGGCGAGTAATCTTTCGAAAGGATCTCCCGTCCCAATCGGAATCATCACCGGTCCGGCGAAGTTCGTCTTCGTAACCACCGATGGAACGATTAACGCTTGGCGCTCCGGCACCGCAGCGAGCATGGATGCAGCGGTCATCGTGAAGGACTACTCCGATCATGGCCGAGACCAGATCCGCAGTCTTCCGTATATCCCGGCCTTCACCGGAGTGGCGATGTCAACCAATGCCCAAGCCAACAATCGGCTGTACGTGGCTGATTTTCAAAATCGCACGATCCGGGTATTGAACAACGAATGGGCTGACATCACGGCGAGTGTGCCGTTCGCCCGCCCCGCCGGCATGCGGGTCGAGTTCGGCCCGTATAACATTCAACTGCTGGCCGGACGGCTGTATGTTGCGTTCGCCGCACTTGATCCCAGTGGCGAGGAGCCGGGGACCGATGTTCCCGGTTCAGGAGCCGGACATGTTGTGGCCTATGATCTCGACGGTCATATCATCCAGGAATTTGCTGACACTGGCCGACTTAATTCACCGTGGGGCGTGGCGATTGCTCCGCCAAACTTTGGCGTCTTCGGTGGCGCACTGTTGGTCGGAAATTTTGGCGACGGCACGATCGGGGCCTTCGATGTGAGTACCGGCGTTTTTCGGGATTATTTGCGGGACACTTCCGGTCAACCGATCAGCATTGATGGACTGTGGGGGTTGGTTTTTGGAAACGGCGTCAGCTTGGGTGATGCGGATTCGCTGTACTTCGCCGCTGGGCCGAACGGAGAACAAGACGGAATCTTCGGCCGATTGCGGTACGCCGGGCCGGCAAGTGAAGAAATCGCAACAAAGACCGCGATGGCGGTGCCTACTTCTCCCGCCAACAGTCGATCTGATCCCAAGTAAGACGATGCGCCATTATGGTTCGTCGAGATCCGCGCACTCTGGCATTGAGCGGCGCTGCGCCATGGCGGGTTTGATTCATCGCCGGATTCATCACGCCGCGGGCGTGAGTGACAGGCGTTGTTGCTCACGGTGAAACTGCGCGCGATTACCTTGTCGGCGGTTAAACCGCGCTCAGCAAAAGGCGTGACATGAAATCTTCCGGCACAATTCAAAGAGCAAACACCACGAGAAACACCACGGTTGCGATTACCCTGATTTGCCTGCTCGCGGGTTTAGTTTTCATATTCAATTCGACACTGAACCACTCCCCTGCCCCGACCCTTGCTTCACCACAAAAAAATCCGACAGCAATCAGGCTGGCGACAAATGAGTCAACTGCGGCAGCGACAACCGATGCGCTTGCACCGCCTCCCGCAATGCCGGCGGCCGAGCTATCGCCATCGCCAATCTTACCCGACAGCGCCTTCACGCAGGCAATGGTCGAGATCGCCCTGCCTTTGCCGCCATCGGGAGACTACGAACTTGAACTGACAGCGGAACAAATCAACGCCATGGTCGAGAGCAAGTACGGGAAGCTTTTTCAAGCGCTGGGACTTCCACCCGAACAAAGCGCGCGACTTCGTTCCTTGTTGGCCGAACGCCAGCAAGCGACGGTCGACGCCGCAAACGCGGCGCTCTTAAATGGCCTGAATCCAATTACCGATCTATCCATCATTCGCCGTGCCATCGAGCAAGCTCAGTCAGCCATCGACACGACTCTCCGCGGCGAACTGGGAGAGCCTGTGTTTGCCGTCTACCGCGATTTTGACCGCACCCTCAAAGAACGTAATTCCGTTGGCGACTTTGCCCGTTTGCTCGCCGTGACACCGGAACCACTCAGGCAAGAACAAGAGATCCAAATGTTGCAAATCCTAAGAAACTCCAGCGACGCGGCACTACCCGCCGATATTGGCCAGGCAATCTTTGGCGACATCAACACCCGCGCGCAGATCAGCGAGCAGGCAACTGCCGCCACCGCTAAGATCCTCTCTCCCCACCAACGGGACCTATTTCGACAGCTACAGCAGCATTGGACGAACAAGGCACACGCCGTTAACGCTTCACCCGTTTCTCTACCGAATGTGGACTGAAATTCTCTATCACAGTCGTGACGACGAATCCCCTGAACGCAGCAGTATGATGCCGAGACTGTTGCCGCTGGGGGCAAACTTCTCGCGTGGTGGCCGTTTCGAGGCAAACCAACAGCGGTCCACACCTTTGGGCTCAACTCAGTGACCAAATTTGTGTAATCATACCGGGCATTAAGTTATTCACAAAGCCGTCTGTGGGTTTGCAATATTAGCGGGGTCCATTTTGGGTGGGTAAATGCTTGGAAGAACATCCCCTGATCTTTCCGAACTGGCCTACCACATCGTTAGCCTTTGTGCCTTCTGGAAACGCTCCCACGCGCAGCAAGGAGAGACGATCCGGGCAATCAAGCCCATGATTGAAATTTATTTTGGCGTGGATGACGCCGATTCAATTACGCGCACCGTGGTGACAGCGCTTGAGGCGATCGAAAATGTCAGTCCTCTCGATCAAACCCGGGCCGAGGAATGCAAAGTCGAGTTCGTCTCCACACTTCTGCAAAAACAAAATATCGATTTAGCCGTGCCACAGACGGCCCAGTATTGGGCCACACTATTTTCTTCGACGACCTATGCGGACTCCATGCGTGCCTAACGCCAGGTTAGCCCACCGCTTGATTGTCGGAATATGAAATAAGATCCGGTTGGTGCCGGTCGGCCACGGTTTGTTTGAGCTCGCGGACGAGATCCACGATCGCAACCGGCTTGGTCAGGTAACTGTCCGTGCCCGCCGCCAGGCATTTTTCCCGGTCGCCAAGCAGCGCGTTCGCGGTGAGCGCCACGATGCGCGGTTGGCGCACCGGATTAACGCGCTGCCGGATCAGCCGGGTCGCCTCATAGCCGTCCATCTCGGGCATTTGGATATCCATAAAAACCAAATCGTAATTCCCCCGCTCCACTGCGGCGACGGCTTGAGCCCCATCGATGACAATGTCCGCGCGGCAACCGAGCTTTTTCAAGAGCTGCGCAATGACTTTTTGATTGATCAGATTGTCCTCTGCAACGAGGAGTCGCAAGGAGGTGATGGCTGGCAGATCCGACGCATCAGACCCCGCAAACGGCGTAACCTTCGCCGATGATTTACTGCGGCCCCCGAGCCAGCTCTGCAACGCTTCGGGGACAACCGGCTTATTGAGCAGCGCGGCAAACCCGAGTGCACCGATGGATTCGCGTCCATTTTGCCGGCCGTAATGATCCATCAAGGCCGTGCGCGACAGCACATCGGCGCTGGCCGACTCCAAGTCCCGTCGAATGGTTTCAGGTGTGGCGCCCGAGAGAGTGGCGTCGATCAGCAAATAATCAAAACTGCCCAGCACCGGGCCATGGGCGAGTAGTTCCTTGAGCGATCCTACTTCGGCGACGTGCAAACCAAAGGCTGTCGTCATCTCCCGCAGGACGCGGCGGCAAGTGGGATTGTCATCGGCGATCAGCAGGGATCGATTGGCGAGCGAAGGCTGTTCAGAAACAGCGGGCGGCGTGGCCTCAATACAGAATTGAACTGGAAGTTCGAACCAGAAGTTGGTGCCATAACCAAGCTGGCTTTCGAGACCAATGCGGCCGCCCTGTATCGTGAGCAGCCGTCGGCAAATTGCCAAACCAAGTCCAGTTCCACCGTAGCGCCGCGCGTTCGATGCGTCGATCTGACTGAAGGGCTGGAAGAGTAACGCCTGTTTTTCCAGAGGAATGCCCGGACCACTGTCCCGCACTTCAAAGCGCACCACCTGTCGCCCTTCCGCATCGAGGGGCTGGTCCGTGTGCGTGACTTTAACCAACACCTCGCCCCGCTCGGTAAATTTGACCGCATTCCCCACGAGATTAACCAGCACCTGCTGCAAACGCGCCTGGTCGGCACTGATCATTGACGGCATCCCGGACGCAATTTGGTAGACTAAATCAATATTCTTCTCCGCTGCACGGGACGAAAAAAGATGCAGACAATTCAGCACAGACACCTCGAGGTTAAGTGGCAGAATTTCGAAATCCAATTTGCCCGATTCGATTTTCGAAAAATCGAGAATATCGTTCAGCACTTTGAGCAGCGACTGCCCCGAATGCTGCATGGTTTGCAGAAAGTCCCGCTGCTCGTCCACCAAAGAAGTTTGCAGCAACAGGGTGGTCATCCCGATGATGCCATTCATGGGCGTCCGAATCTCGTGACTCATATTGGCCAGGAATTCCGACTTGGCGCGATCGGCGCCGAGCGCCGCGTCGCGAGCGGCCGCGAGGGCAAGATTTGTTCGATTGAGCTGAAGACCGGTGGCATCGAGTTGGTCGACTTGGTTTTCGAGCAGTTGATGCTGGAGCCGGACAAGTGTGCGAATCGGAATAAGCCCCAGGAACCGGCCATTGTCGTCTACAAGCACGGCGTCCTCATAAAAGACCGGTCCCTGACGCGTCATGATACTGGCAAGGACCTTCACCAGCGGGTCACTGCGTGTGATGGTGAGCGTGGGGGCTTGCATGAATTCGCGCACGGGACGGCGAGCGTGCAATGCGAAGCCGAATCGGCTGCCAAGCTCCTCTCCAATCCGATTGCGTGTAAGGATACCGAGCGAGAAATGGTCTTCGGCCACTACGGCATAGTCGATCTGTTGGTCATGCATGACGGATCGAGCGACTTCCAATTCGACGGTTGGCGCGAACGCTAACTGGTGTGTAATGAAGGCCTCGAAGTTCGCATACAAAACGCCGTTCGAAGCCGCGTGAATGCAAAGCGGGTAGGAAACGGTTTCGCTTTCCAGCATAGATTTCGCCATCCTGATTCCATCGGTACAACTTTACTGAAACTTTGTGACGATTGGGCAACGACGACTTGTTCCGGTAATTTCTCAGCAAGAAAACCGAAAATTCTTCTGATCAAGAAAGCCAAAATATACGAGACGAGTAAGACCAATCGCCTCAAGCTTCTGCACTTTACCCCAAGTTCGCCAAGACTGCGAAGTACGATCCTACGAGGGGAGATTGCTCTGGTGCTTTGCGATCTTCGGGTAAAAGCATTCGGCGTTTGGTATAACCTCACCAATTGGCCCATCAACGGAACCACGCATTTCAGTCCGCGTGCGCAACCGCCAGCGGCAACTCCCCCTGCCCCAACAAAGTCGCACCGCTCCAGATTAAATGTGACGAACAGGAAAATTATTCGGGATGTAATTACATTTAGATTCTTTTTATCACAGAGAACTCCACGCTGAGATGCGAAAGCAAATAGCTCAATTCGATGAAGACGCTGATGCCCAACGCGAGTGCCCCGAAAGCCGGAAAAGCCATGCGGTATTCATGGCCACAACCCGGGCAATCGATTTGGCGCAACCATTGAGTGCCGAATAATTATTCCCATTGATGACGCAAGCTCCATGGAACCATTGAGGCCCACTCCGTTGCCCGGCATGGCGGAACTCATGTCTGGTGTTGATGAGCCCGTGTCCAAGACGCGCCAAGAAACTGACCCGCAGGTTTCCACTCCGACGGGCAAGGTACTGCGGATCGAAACTTCCGTTCCACTGCGCACCGACGCTGGAAGCGAGAAGGAAATCAGTCTGGATTATCGATCGACGGGCCCAGTATCCGCCGTTCCCTCGTTTGAAGTCAGGAGCGGCCAGGGAGAAACCATCCTGATCATTGATGATCAATTAGCGATTCGAAACGTTTTGCAGGCGCTGTTAAAAACTTACGGCTATAATCCGTTCGTGGCGGAAGATGGACCGACCGGACTCGCGTGTTATCGCGCGCATCAAAAAGAAATCAGGGTGGTTATCCTGGATATGCGCATGCCGGGCCTGCAAGGCACTGACGTGATCCGTGAATTGCGTTTGGTTAACGCGGACGTTCGCATCGTGGCCATGAGTGGCTATTTCACCAAGCAGATGGAAATCACCAGGGAGACGGATCGCCTCGTTTACCTCCAGAAGCCAATGACCGGACTCGAACTCCAAACGGCCTTGCGCCGCGTGATGCGCGTTCCGTCCATGAGCGAAGAACTTGGCAGCGAACGCTGAAAAATCACGATTGATTGCAGTAGCGGACGGCTCATCCCCGACATCCGCCTTTGATCACTCACAAACCGATCAAACAACCGCAGGCCGCCGACGGCGCATCATTGCTCCAAACAACATCACGCCACCCATGAGTCCAGCGTAAGTCGCCGGCTCTGGAATCGCGCTAATCTCCGCTGAACCTGAGAGAGCTGCCGCGTCTTTGTTGGGTGTGAGAATGAAAGAGACGTCGAACTGCCAATAGTTGATCCCACTCAAATTGCCATAGGCCTCGGCATACTCGGTTCCAAATGGATTCGTTTTGGACGATGAAGTGTGAGTGGTGCCAACGTCGACACCGGCATTCAGAAAAGTCAGGCCGCCATCAGTGGAGAGTTTCAGCGTCTGAATTTTGCTGAGCGTCGGAGTAATCTGGGCATCCTGCGTGAGGTTGCCCCGGGTCACACTGCCAGCGATGTCCGCATTGACAAAATAGTTTCCGAAAATGGAAGGATCAATCGATTCGCCGTACGAAAAGGTGTACGTTTGATTTACCGCCGAATTATTCTTTGCCGAAAAGCTATAGGTCATAATCGGATCAACATTGCCCGCCGCTTTTAACTGAACAAAAGAATCCCAAACATTATTCGTTTTAGTCGTCGTATTATGCCAGGTTAGAAATTGCGGAGTCGCATATTGTTCTCCGGTGGCGAGGTCGGTGCTCGACCACGCCCACCCTGCGGGTGCAGCCGGCGCATTGGCATCGTAGACCGGCGTATTCAGGGCCCCCGTGCTCGGGTCAAAAGCAACGATACCGGACACATCCTGCTCCCCTTGAATTAACTGCCCCTGATCGTCACGAATAGAGAATTTAAGCGTATGCGTTTGCTCGGCAGCAGTGCCGGCGAAAACCGATTGGGCAAACCCGAATATTACCGCGGCAACGCTGAACACGCGGCGCGAGGTGACAAGGGACCGGCGGAAACAAATTAAGGTCATGACGAAGAAATATATATTTTGGTAAAGCGTAAGTGAGGCGCGCAAAGAAAAATGCGTCTCAACCATACCACAATATTGACGCCGCGTGCGTGACGAAAAGGTCAAGAACCCATGACGAGCCGCGTTACAACGCGGAAACAAAACACCGGAAACAACTCGAGCATCGAGCTCGCAGTCACGTCATCCGCTGCCAAATTCGATGCGCGATGCGCGCGTGATTAGCTCTCAAAAATCACGCCAGGCCAAAGTGCGGCGCGTTACACCTCACTCACCCGGCTGAACCGCTGGCGGATCACGAGACCGAAAGCGGTCAGGCCAAGCAGGAAAGCATAGGTCGATGGCTCAGGAATGGGACTGCAATTCATTGCTGGGGTGAAATGAGCCCGCGCGTTAAAATCGCGGCTGCGGTCATTCCTGGAACCGGACCAATCCTCGGCTGCATCATCAAATGATCCGGCACCTCGCGATGGATGTGGACGGGGAATATAATATTCCGGCACCTCAACCGGTCCAGTGAACCAGTGCCCCCGGCGATCCCTTTCTAATCGATCCGAATCAACCTTCCCACCTGCGCCCGCTGCTGAGAATTCAGTCAGCTCGAAGCGTTCGCGCTGACCGCCGCCCGCCAACTCCTCCTGTGCGGTTGAACCAGCACTGGGAGCAGTGCCGGAAGTCATGAGGCAAGACAGTGCTTGCTGGGCCCGGGCAAAATTCCCGAGCAGAAACGCAGCGGCAAAAAGTGTGACGAGTTGTGTTTTCATAAATGAGAAATCTCCGGCAAGCCGTGTGCGAAAGATGAAGACCATCGATCCATGCAACCGGGTCCAAATCCTGTAGCGCCATCCATGCCGAAAGAACGGCGCATTCTCAACCACCGCAGCGGGACAAACAAGATTCCGAACGTTACGACCAGGAAAATTTTGCGTGACGGAAAAACATCAAGCGCACCGCAACTTCATCGCCATTCTCAGTGCGTAGGCGGACTTCTGCTTGAAATTCAGCCGGAGCCCACGAGCCATCAAAACAAGAGCCTAACCGCTGCAACGATCACCCTCAGTCGCGTACTGCAGAGGTCTTGGAAGGAAATTCGTTACGCAGCGAATTTCCTTCCCGCTCGATAAACACGGGCGCTCACAATCACGCCAAGCCAGAGAGCGGCAACCGACAGCCCCATTGGGGAATCCGGCACTGGACTCGTTTTAAAAGTGTAGGTCAGTTTAGCGCTACCGGCGACGTCAACCAATGAGACGTTGAGGAAATTGCTCGCGATGATCTTCCAGGTGCCTGGATCATAGGAAAGATTCAAATCCCCGGAAAATGTCCCGGGCAAATAATTGCCGGTAAGCGTCGTGAACGACAGAGTGGGATTAAACGCCGAAGGATAGGCGGGATCGAGCCCGGCCAGGAATTGATTACGACCAACCAAGGCTTCACTCGAAAAGCCGGGTAACGTGACGGAGTTGAGCATCTCGGTCGTTCCCGAACCGTACACAGAATCCGAGAAATTGAAGGAAACGCCGTCGAGCGTAAAACTCGTGCCGATCAGCGACGCATTGTAGGCGACCGCCGCAGATTTTCCAGAAAAATTCCAAACGGCCCAATCGTGGCGGCGGGTTGCATCAAATTCTATCCCGACACTTTCGAGTGAGCCGAGCGTGGAATCGAACGATTGAAAATGCAGCACCTCGGACGGATCCGACGCGTTCAATCGAAAGGAGAGACTCTGCGAAATCGTATCCGCCAGCGCGACCGATGAAAGAACGGACGTGACCACGAGGAGCAGAATAGATCGAAATTTCCGGATTAAATTGGAAAGACGCATGGGAGCAGAGGATTGAATTTTCGAAAACACTCTTTGAAGTGGGCGACGTTTGAATGAATGGTTAACGACAAAATACCGGCAAAAAGCCTAGGCAAGCGACCGCACCTGCCGGCGGCGAATCGTGACAAAACCCAACGCCACAACTCCGAGGATTGCCGCGTAAGTCGAAGGCTCTGGAATCGCGGTGAATTCATACAACACCTTGAAGTTACCTGCGGCCGAACTGCTCTGAAAAGTAGCAACGTTAGCGGGAGCGATCAGCGTCGCTTCGCCCGTAGCTGAAACATAAAAACTGATCGGCCCTGAACCCAGATAGTCGGTCAGCATGGAATCACTATAGACTACGCCAGTCGAAAGATGTTGATCGAAAGCCACACCTGACGAACCGGCAAAATCAATGTTTTGATCAAAGGCCGCCAAGCTACCACTCTGGGCGAGCGTAATCGACGTCGTAGTGATGAGGGATGGTCCGCCCTGCTTGCCCAAAGCAAAAGTAATGGAGGAATTCAAATCGTAGGTTGAACTCACGGCATTTTGATTCTCCGCGCCGACCGATTGCCAAATTTCACCGGTGTACTCCAATCGAACTTGATTGAGCGTGCC
>JANYFP010000211.1 GCA_025362555.1 Verrucomicrobiota bacterium | reverse complement strand
GCAAGCAACGGCCCTGCATCGAAACGCAGATGCCGTGGTTTTTTTAAAGCGTCCTAATCTGAATCGTAGTTGGACTTGGACCTCGCCGGAAATTCTGCTGGAACGCCGCCGTGCTTCCGTTGAGAGTCGCACCACTATGGTCACGCCGACAGACGAGAATTTTAATGATTACAAGAAAGCCGAAAAAAAGGCCTTGGCCATTTTGGCTGAAATGAAAGCGACGAGCCCCAAGAAAACGGACATCGAACTCGCACTGCTCGTGGCGATTTTTGAACTGCATAAAAGCAGCCTGCCCGCCGGGACGATCGATTCGATTATTCAGGGACACTTGAAACAGTTGTCGCCTTTCTATGCGGCGAAGCCGTGACGACGGATTTAAAGATTTTCGATTGAACTGTAGCCGGGGTCGTGAACTCGCCCCACAGGTTGCCCGAAGCCAAATTCCGCAGTCGGTTAACCGCTAATCTACGCTAATCGGCGCTCATTCAGACAAGAGCCGGAATTCGTTAATAAAACTTTCGGGCACCAATCAGGCGAACCGTTTCCGGGCTCCATTCTTTTTGATACTCTTCATTAGCGTCCATTAGCGTAGATTAGCGGTTAACCGACTGCGTTTTGAGGTTATGGTCTGGATCGCTTTTCCGGAAACTGTGGGCGGGGTGCCCTCACCCCGCGTTTGTGCGTGAGGGGGGATGGGCGCGCTAGACGGGTGAGGGCACCCGTCCTACATTGGAACTGCGGAATTTCTGGAGATCGGTTGTTCGTGCCAAATTATTTTCCGAGACCGATGTACTCGAGAAACGCTTGCTGCGAGCGCGGGCGGCCGAGGAATTTTTCCACGGACTCGCCGACATCCCTCGTGTCACCCGCGCTATAAACTTCATCGCGCAACCGGCGTCCGACTTTTTCGTCGAGGAAGCCATCCGGGGCCGCCGTGAAAATACTGGCCATGTCCTGCGCCATGACTTTCGCCCAAAGATAACCGTAGTAACCGGCGTCGTAACCCGCGAGGTGCCCGATGTAGGCCGCCCACGCGGTGCCTTCGAGCGGAGCGATCGAAGCCTTGCCCGTGATGTCATTGGTGATCGCAACTACGTCGGCCAGCCAGGCTTCGTCGGCCGACAGCGTGTGCAATTTGAGATCTTGCAAACCGATCCCGAGCTGGCGTCGGTTGAAATAACCATCCGTCGCCTGGCGCGCAGCGGTGAGGGCCGCGATGGTGCCAGCGGGAATCTTCTTGGAAGAGTCGCGATAATCCGCGGCGAAGGTATCAAGCACCGCTTTGTTCCACACCCAATTTTCCAACATCTGGGAAGGGGCCTCCACAAAATCGCGCGGCACGCCGATGGCGCTCTGCGCCACGAAGCGCGACCGGCTCAGCATGTCGTGCATCACATGGCCAAACTCGTGAAAGAGCGTCTCTACATCATTGTGTTTAAGGAGCGATGGCTTGTCGGCGGAAGGCTCGGGGAAATTGCACATGAGTGCAGCGACGGGCAGATCGTAGCGGCCATCGGCGAGGCGCCCGCCTGGTTTTTGCAGGAAGCAGGCGAAGTGGTTGAACTTTCCTTCGCGGGGAAACATATCGAGGTAGAATGCGCCCATCGGCGTGCTCGTGGCCGCATCTTGCACGACGTAAAGCTGAACCCCCGGCGCCCAGACGTAGGGCGGTTTTACTTCGGTGAACTTGAGACCGAAAATTTTCTGATAGATCGTGAACATCCCTTCAAGTGTCGCCTGGTACGGGAAGTAAACGCGCAGGGCCTCGGTATCGACCGCGTACTTCGCCTTCTTCAACTGATTTTGATAGTAGGGCACATCGTACAGCTCTACTTTGGCATCGGGGCGGCCGGTCTCCTTCGCCTTGAGCTCTTGCAGGACTTTCATTTCGGCGTCGAACTTCGGTTGCAAGCCGACCAGCAGTTGTTCTTCGAATTTCACGGCGGTTGCTCCGGTCTTAGCCATGCGGGTTTCAGTTTTAAAATCAGCCCAGTTGGCGTAACCGAGGCGATGCGCAAGGTCGGCGCGCAGGGCCACCATTTTGGAGAGGACGGGAACGTTGTTATTCATCGCCAGTCGCGCGCGGACTTCGCTGAATTTCCGCCGCGTCGCTTCGTTGCGCGCGTTTTCGAGAATGGTGGTGACGTGCCACGTGATGTGGGCCATCGCGCGGTAGCGGCCATCGGGCTGTTTGACTCCGGGCGATTCGAGGAAACTTGTTGGGACGCCCGCGAGTTCTTCGGCGGTGAAATCAACGGGGCCGCGGGCCTCGTTAATGTTGATGCCGAATTGCGTGGTCAGTCCGCCCAGGTCCTTGCGCAAGCGCTCGACCTCGGCGCGTTCGGCGGGAGGCAGCGCGAGACCTGCGCGTTGGTATTCGCGCATGGAATCATCGACGAGGCGTTGCTGTTCGCGGTCCAGCACCGGCTTGCTATCCGCAAAAGTTTTCAGGGTGCGGTAGAGTGATTCCCGGTAGTCGAGCCCCACGCCCCACTCCTCCAGTTTGACCGATACTTCATTGGCGGTGTCGCGCATGGCTTTGTCCACGGACGATTCGGAGACAGTGCCCACGATTTGCGAGGTCGTGATAAAATTCGCGGAAGCCCGGTCAACCGCCTCGAACGTATTGGCAAAAGTAAGCTTGCTGGGATCCTGGGCGGCAACCGCGTCAAAGATGGCGTCCGCCGACTTCATCGCGGCGTCTGCCTGGGTGCGGATTTCATCGGGAGTGACGGGATAGGTGGCGAGGGTCAGGACCACATTGGAGCGCGCGGCGGCGGCTTGGAATTCAGTGAGCTCGGCCGGGGTGGCGCAGAGTAAAATCGGGAAGAGGAGAGGGAGCACGAGCAACCTGACAATCGAACGAGAGGATTTCATGGTAGGTTTAAGCGATGATTTATGACAAAGAGAAACCCAGTGAATCGGGGTAGCAAGTGCGTTTCTAGCAACGGAGCAGCGCAGGTGCGCGATCGACTATTTTGACTCGACCAGATTCGTGCCGGCTGGGCTCGAATGTAGGAGGTCGAATGTAGGAGTTCGAATGTAGGAGCTTGTTTACAAGCGATTCAGCACACGGGTTGGCGGCGGAATTCCTGAATCGATTGTAAACAAGCTCCTACAATTAGGAAGAGATTCGGATGACGACGAACGAGCGCCACTATCTCGCGTCCTCGCTGAATCTCTTTTTGGGTTTCTAACCGGATGGTTCTGCGTTGGTAGCGACGAATGAATCGTGGTGAATCAGTAGCGCGGGCCTCGCTCGTTTGCGCTCCGGCTACTCTCGGCGCTCGCCTCGCGAACTATTTTTAACCGGCCAGCAAAAATATCTCTTTCCACTCACCCGATCCTCAGGCCTCATCTCGCGCCTATGTCTTTTGGTGTCATTGGCCAGCGTTGCATGAGTGAGCGGGAACCCGAATTGGGTCTCGGGGTGGTCGCGAGCGTGGATCGCACGCGAATCGGGATTCATTTTCCCGCCACCGGGGAAAAACGTCTCTACGCGCTGGGTACGCCGGTGATCAAGCAAGTGCAATTCCGCGTCGGCGAAAAAGTGGCGACACGCGAAGGTGTCACGGTGACGATCGAAGCCGTCGAAGAAGAAGCGGGTTTGCTCGTCTACGTGGGTTCCGGTCTTCGTGTGCGCGAGGATGTGATTTCTGATGTGACCAGCGTGGGCCTGCCGCAGGAACGTCTCATGGCGGGGCAAGTCGATCCGGGCGAGGTGTTCGACCTGCGCTACCGGGCGCTACAAGCGCAAGCGCGCTTTCGCCAGTCGGCAGTCCGCGGCATGCTCGGTGGACGCCTCGAACTCATTCCGCACCAGTTCTACATTTTGCAGGAAGTCGCTTCGCGCCAGATTCCGCGCGTGTTGCTTGCGGACGAGGTCGGTCTCGGCAAAACCATTGAGGCCTGTTTGATTTTGCAGCGTTTGCTCGCCGTGGGCAAAGCGAAGCGCGTGCTGATTCTCGTGCCCGAGTCGCTCACGCATCAGTGGTTCGTCGAATTGCTGCGGCGTTTTAATTTGTGGTTCAGCATTTATGATGAGGCGCGTTGCGTCGCGGCCGAGCAGAGCGATCCGGCGGTGAATCCGTTTCTCGCGACGCAGCTCGCGCTGTGCAGTGTTTCCTTCCTTGCCGCCAATCAGGCCCGGCGCGACCAAGCGGTGGCGGCCGGTTGGGATATTGTGGTGGTGGATGAAGCGCATCATTTGGAATGGTCGCCCGAAAAGATCAGCCCGGAATACGCACTCGTCGAAGAGTTGGCGCGGAAGTGCGCGGGTCTGCTTTTGCTGACGGCAACGCCGACGCAGCTCGGCTTGGCCGGACACTTCGCGCGGCTGCGGCTGCTCGATCCGTCGCGCTACAGTGATTTCGAACTGTTCCTCGCTGAAGCCGAGCGCTTCGGTACCGTGGCCGAAATCGCGGGAAAGATTATCGCAAAAAAACCGCTGAAGCCGGCCGACAAAACGGCGCTGAAGAAAATCTTCGATAAAGATCCGGAGCGCCTCGAAGAGCACCTCAAGGCGCTCACGGCCGGTGAGGCCGGCGCGAGTGAGGTGTTGATCAAGACGCTGCTTGATCAGCACGGCACGGGGCGGGTGGTGTTTCGCAACACGCGCGCCAGCATGAGCGGTTTTCCGAAGCGGAAATTTTGTCCGGCACCTTTGCCGGGCAATAATCTCACGCTGCTCGCCCGGATTGCGCGCGAGCTGGAGGCGGAGGAAACGGGGCAGGACGAATCGATTCGTTACTCGTTCAAGGATGATCCGCGCATCGATTGGCTCATCGCGTTCCTCACGAAGAACCGTCCCGATAAAGTACTGTTGATTTGCAAATCACAGCGAAAGGTCGTGGCCATCGAAGCGGCGTTGCAGGAACGGGTGAAATTCAAAGTGGGATTGTTTCACGAAGGGTTGCCGCTGATTCAGCGCGACCGGAATGCGGCGTGGTTCGCCGAGGCGGATGGCGCGCAATTGCTCATCTGTTCCGAGATCGGCAGCGAGGGACGGAATTTCCAATTCTCGCATCACCTCGTGTTGTGGGATCTGCCGCTCAATCCGGGTTTGCTGGAGCAGCGCATTGGTCGGCTTGATCGCATTGGCCAGACGCAGACCATTCGGATTCATGTGCCGTACGTCGAGAGCAGCAGCGAAGAACGCGTGCTCGATTGGTATCATCGCGGCTTGGACGCGATCGAAACGTCGCTGCAAGGCGGCAATGATTATCAGGAGAAATTCAAAGCGCAGTTGCTGGCGCTTGCGCTTGCTCAGGGCGAAGCGACCACGAAGAGCGGGAAAAAACAGTGGGAGGAATTTATCGCGGCGACGGTGGAGTTTCGTGAAGAGCTTTCCTTGAAGATGAAAAAGGGGCGTGACCGGCTGCTCGAATTGAATTCATTCAATCCGGAAGTCGCCGCACGGGCCATTGATGCCGTGCGGGCGGCCGACGCAGATCCATTTCTGAAAGAATTCCTGAGCGATCTGCTCGATCATTTCGGCGTGCGCATCAAGGAGCACGAGGAAGGGGATGTGTTCCTTGATTCGAGTCACGCCTACATCGAAGGATTTCCCTCGATCCCCCATGACGGCATGCTCGCGACGTTCGATCGGCAGCGCGCGATCATCCGCGAAGATATTAAGTTTATTTCGCCGGATCATTCGCTGGTGCAGGACGCGGTTGATTTGCTGATCGATTCTAAATCCGGCACGACGGCGTTTTGTAAGCTCAAGTCCGACAAACCGAATTTGGTGTTGGAGACAATTTTCGTGCTCGAAGCGGTGGCGGATTCGCGCTGGCACGTGGATCAATTTCTCGCGCCGGCGCCGGTGCGCATTGTGGTGGATGTGCGCGGCAGCGATTTGACGGATGAGCGTGAGGCCGAGGAGATCGCTGGAGAGGTCGAGGATGGAGTGATCCAGCGTTTCCTCGAGCGGCCGGGTTTTAATATTTCGCTCTTGAAAGCGCTGATCGACGGAGCGACGGCGCTCGCGGAGGTCAGGACGAAAGCGATGAAGAGCACGGCGCAGATGAAAGCCAGTACGGTGCTGACGGCTGATTTGCAGCGCTTGGTTGATCTGCGAAAGCTCAACGATCACGTGCGTCCCGAGGAAATCGCGCTCGCACAGGAGCAGTTGAAGTGCGTCACGGGAGCGATTGAGAAAGCACGGCTGCGACTGGATTCAATCCGGTTGATCGTCGAGGGTCCGGGGAAAGTGGACTGAAGAAGTTCCCGCAGGTTGCGTGCTTGTCACGTAACGATTGGGGTGCGCGTTGACGCGTGCGGCACCGCGTGTTTTCCGTTTCCTAAAATGTAGGCGGGGTGCCC